>NZ_JBEXCW010000002.1:0-274173 GCF_040605435.1 Streptomyces sp. NPDC005574 | reverse complement strand
ATGATGACCGCGGCGCTGGTGACGACACCGGCCGTGGTGACCACGCCGTGCCGGATCGCGTCGTTGGCCGCGTCACCGACGCGGCCGCCTCGCCGTATCAAGACCTGTGTGAGTTCCGGTCCGGTTCCCGACCATCATGATCACGCACGATCTGAGCCTCGCCGCCGACGCCGACCGCGTCCTGGTCGTCGACCGGGGCCGGCTGGTGGAGGCGGGCACGCACGCGGAACTGCTCGCACGGGGCGGCGCGTACGCGCGGCTGGCCGGCCCGCTGCCGACCACCCTGACGGACCGGCCGGCCCGGCCCGACGACACCCTGGTCCTGCGCCGGTGAACCCACCCACGGAGAAACGCCCGTGCCCGCTCGTCGAGGGCGGGCACGGGCGTTTCCGGGTGGGCTACGGCAGGTCCGGGGGAGGGGTCGGGGCGCCCGGCAGACGGATCGTGGCGACCGTGCCGCCGCCGTCGGCCTGCGTCAGGGACACCTCGCCGCCCGCCTGCTGGACCGTGCGGGCCACGATCGACAGGCCGAGACCGGAGCCGGGCAGCGAGCGGGCGCTCGGGGAGCGCCAGAAACGGTCGAAGACGTGCGGGAGTTCGTCGCTGGGGATACCCGGTCCGTGGTCGCGGACGGTCAGGACGCCGTCGCCGAGCCGCACGTCCACCGTGCCGCCCTCCGGGCTGAACTTCACCGCGTTGTCGAGGATGTTGACCACCGCGCGCTCCAGCGCGGACGGCTCCGCCCGCACGTACCAGGGATGTACGTCCGCCGTGATCGTCAGCTCGGGACCGCGCAGCCGCGCCCGGCGCAGAGCCGACTCGACGACGTCCTGCCAGGCCAGCACCCGCGTCCTGCCGGTGTGCGACCCGGTGTCCGGACGCGACAGCTCCTGGAGGTCGCCGATCAGCGACGCCAGTTCCGTCATCTGCGCCTTGACCGAGGCGAGCAGCGCCTTGCGGTCGGCGGCGGGGATCGGCCGGCCGATCTCCTCACTGCGGGTGAGGAGTTCGATGTTCGTACGGAGCGAGGTCAGCGGGGTACGCAGCTCGTGGCCCGCGTCCGCGATGAGCTGCTGCTGCAGGTCGCGGGAGTTGGCCAGCGACGACGTCATCGAGTTGAAGGAACGGGACAGGCGGGCGACCTCGTCGTCACTGTCCTCGTCCACAGGGATGCGGATGCTCAGGTCCTCGGTCCGGGCCACGTGTTCGACGGCCTCGGTGAGCTTGTCGACGGGACGGAGGCCGGCCCGGGCGACCGCAAGACCGGCGGCGCCGGCGCCGAGAACTCCGATGCCGGAGACGAGGAGGAGGACGAGAGCCAGGTCGTTGAGGGTGGACTCGGTGCTCTTCAGGGGGGTCGCGAGGAGCACGGCCACTCCCTTGGAGTCGGACTGGTCGACGCCCAAATACAGGGTCAGCACGCGTACGGTGTTGCCGTCCCCGTCGGTGCCGTCGCGGAAGAAGGCCTCGTTGCTCTTCGCGTTCTTGATCACGTTCTCGTCGGCGTCGGTGACCTTGACCGTGCCCGGGGAGTTCGGGTCGACGCAGGGGGCGCCCTCCTCCTTGATCGCCTGGACGTAGTCGTTCCGGCCGGGGAACACCTGCGTGTTCTTCTGCGGGGTCTGCGTGCACCTCTGCAGGAGCGCCTGGACCGTACCGGGCCGCCGCGCCATTTCCTTCAAGTCTGCGTCGACCTGCTCGTACAACTTCCCCTGCACGATGAACCAGCACGTCACCGACACCGCCGCCACCGCGAACGCCACCGCCGCCGCGACCAGCATGGCGAGGCGGGACCGGATCGGCAGGGAGCGGAACCGGCGTACGAGCCTGTTCACTCCGCCCCGCCCTGGCGCAGCACGTACCCCACGCCCCGGACCGTGTGCACGAGCCGGGACTCGCCGCCCGACTCGGTCTTGCGGCGCAGGTACATGACGTACACGTCGAGGGAGTTGGACGAGGGCTCGAAGTCGAAGCCCCAGACCGCCTTCAGGATCTGCTCACGGGTGAGGACCTGACGCGGGTGCGCCATGAACATCTCCAGCAGGGTGAACTCCGTGCGGGTCAGCTCCACGGGCCGGCCGGCCCGGGTCACCTCCCGGGTCGCCAGGTCCATGCGGAGGTCGGCGAAGGTCAGCGCGTCGTCCGGCTGGGCGCTCTCGGCCAGGGCCGCCGCGTACGAGCTGCGGCGCAGCAACGCGCGGACCCGGGCGAAGAGTTCGTCCAGTTCGAACGGCTTGACGAGGTAGTCGTCCGCCCCGGCGTCCAGACCCGTGACCCGGTCGCCGACCGTGTCACGGGCCGTGAGCATCAGGATCGGGGTCGTCGTGCCCGCGCCGCGCATCCGGCGGGCGGCCGTCAGACCGTCCATGCGGGGCATCTGGATGTCGAGGACCACGAGGTCGGGCTGGTAGGCGGTGGCCTTCTCCAGCGCGTCCGCGCCGTCCACGGCGACCTCCGTGTCGTAGCCCTCGAAGGCCAGGCTGCGCTGGAGCGCCTCGCGCACCGCGGGCTCGTCGTCGACGATCAGGATGCGCTGGATGTCACGGTCGCCTTCGGCGGGGCTCATGGGTTTCGGGTTCCTCGGGTGCGGTGGGACGGGCCGGGAGGGGTGAACGCTTTCAGCCTCGCACGCTTCCCGGCCGGCGGGTCAAGGACGGGCGGGGTGGGGTCAGCCGCGCATCGCGGCGAGCCGGTCGAGCCGCACCTTGCGGCGGTGCGGGCGGGCGGCGGTGGTGCGCAGCCCCATCAGCTGCGGCGGAGCCACCTCCGGCGCCCGCGACTCCCGCACGCGGGTCACCGGCGCGTGGAGGTCGTACGCCACCTCGAGGGCCAGGGCGAGGTCGGCCGGGCCGGTACCGGCCACCGTGTGCGAGACCTGCTTGATCATGACGTGCTCCCTGCTGGTTCGGTGCCGGTTCGGGGGAGGGACGGGTCAGCTGTCGGAGCCGCCGGCCCGCAGCGTGCTCAGGTCGGACTTGACGGTGTTGATCGGGATGGAGAAGCCGAGCCCGGCGCTGCCGGCCGTGGAGGAGTCGGAACTGGCCGAGTACATCGCGGAGTTGATCCCGACGATGTTGCCGTTCATGTCGATCAGGGCGCCGCCGGAGTTGCCCGGGTTGAGGGACGCGTCGGTCTGGAGCGCCTTGTACGTGGTGGTGGAGGAGCCGGTCTGGCCGTTGAACTGCTGACCGCCGAACTCGAACGGCCACTGGCCGCTGCCGCCACCGCTGCCGCCCTGGCTCTGTCCCTGGCTCTCGTCCGTGGAGACGGTCACGTCGCGGTCCAGGGCGGAGACGATGCCGCTGGTGACGGTGCCGGTCAGGCCCTCGGGGGAGCCGATCGCCACGACCGTGTCGCCGACCTGGACGCCGGCGGAGTTGCCGAGGGTGGCGGTCTTGAGGCCGGAGGCGTTCTCCAGCTTGATCAGCGCGAGGTCCTTCTTGCTGTCGGTGCCGACGACCTTCGCCGTGTACTGCTTGCCGTCGCTGGTCCTCACCTTGATCGCCGAGGCGCCGGAGATGACGTGGTTGTTGGTGACGATCTCGCCGTCACCGGTGATGATCACGCCGGAGCCGGTGGACTGGCCGGCGTTCGAGGTGGCGTTGATCTCGACGATGCTGGGGCTGACCGCAGCGGCGATCGCGGCGATGTCTCCCTTCTTGCTGGAGGGCACCACGTTGGTGCTGGTGCTGCTGGCGGCGGCCACGGTGTCGCTGCCGGTCAGCTCCTGCACGGCGTACGCGGTGCCGCCGCCGACCGCTGCGGCGACGAGCGCCACGGCGGCGAGCAGGGACAGCGGACCCCGGGCCCGCTTCCGCTTCGGCGCGGGCTCCGCCGGGACCGCGGTGAGCAGGGCCGTACCGCCGCCGTCCCCGCCGTGGTCGCCGGTGTACCCGCCGGCGGCGAAACCGGTCTGCGGGGCGCCGGGAGCGCCGGCCTGCGGGCCGCCCTCGGCGCCGAACCCGGCCGGGGCCGCGGGGTGCTCACCCTGCGCGGGCCACACCGTGGTGCCGGGTTCCGCGGTGACCGGCCGGGCCGGCTCGTAGGCGGGCGGCGGCGGCCACGCGGGGTCGACGGGGGAAGAGGCATGCTGCTGCTGGGGGTACGCGGTCTGGTCGCCGTGACCCTGGGGGTTCTCGTACTCGCCGCTGCGGCGGAAGCTCTCGGTCATGCAACAGAGCTTGTCCGCCGACCATGAGAGCTTGCTGAGTGCCGCCTGAGAAGCCCGGCAGAACCTCGTATGCCCGATGTAAAGGTCGTTCTCGCAGCTTGGCGGACTCTCTCAGACAACCCTCAGGAACGGGTGCGGAGTCTCACACACAGCCGCAGGAGCTGCGCGGCACCAGACGCGAGGGGAACACCTTCAGCCGTTCGCGGCGCGAGCCCGGGACCCGCACCCCGTCGTCGAGGACGAGGTCGACCGCCGCGCGCGCCATCGCCGAGCGGTCCGACGCGATCGTGGTCAGCGGCGGGTCCGCCAGCGCGGCTTCCTTGATGTCGTCGAAGCCGGCGACCGCCAGCTCGGCCGGCACCTCGATGCGCAGCTCGCGGGCCGCGCGCAGCACGCCGATCGCCTGGTCGTCGGTGGAGCAGAAGACCGCCGGCGGCCGGTCGGGCCGGGCGAGGAACTCCAGCGCGACCTGGTAGGCGTCGTAGCGGTTGTAGGGGGCCTCGATGAGCCGGCCCTCGGTGGCGAGCCCGGCCTCCTTCATCGCGCGCCGCCAGCCCTCGACGTGGTCGGAGACCGGGTCGCCGACCGCCGGGGTGTCCGCGGTGCCGCCCATACAGGCCACGTACTCGTAGCCGTGCTCCAGGAGGTGGCGGACGGCGAGCTGGGCGCCGCCCAGGTCGTCGGTGACCACGGCGACGTCGTCGATGGCCTCGGGCCGTTCGTGCAGGAGGACCACCCGGGCGTCCCAGGCGTCGATCTCCGCGGCCGCCAGGTCGTTCAGCGCGTGGCTGACGAGGATGAGCCCGGACACCCGCATGCCGAGGAAGGCGCGCAGGTAGTGGACCTCGCGTTCACCGACGTAGTCGGAGTTGCCGACGAGGACCATCTTTCCGCGCTCGGAGGCCGCCTGTTCCACGGCGTGTGCCATCTCACCGAAGAAGGGCTGGCGCGCGTCCGGCACGATCAGGCCTATGAGGTCGGTGCGCCGCGACGCCATCGCCTGCGCGACCCGGTCCGGCCGGTAGGCCAGCTCCTTGATCGCGGCGAGTACACGCTCGCGCGTGGCCGGTGCGACCGGCCGGGGTCCGTTGTTGATGACATAACTGACAACGGCAGTGGATGTCCCTGCCAGCCGCGCTACGTCATCCCGAGTCACCTTGGCCACGCGCGGAGTCTACGCGGATGGACCCGCTCTGGGCAGGGCGTAAAGCGGACGGCCCACTCGGGGCGGGCCCCGTGGGACCCTCCCCCGCGGCTCCCGGTGCGGAAGCCGCGGGGAGCCCGGCCTGATCCGGACCGGAGACCCTGGGGTCTTCCGTCCGGATGAGGCCGGATGAGGCCGGATCAGGCCGAGAGCCCCCGGGGCCTCACATCAGGATCAGGCCGAGAGACCCTAGGCCTCGGCGGCCACCTCGGCCGTGTCCAGGGCGGCCGTCTCGTCCGCGTCCTGCGGCTTCGCCGGGGCGGAGGCGGAGGACTGTCCGGCGGCCGCCTTGGCCTTCGCGTCGTCGCCGCCGCGGTCGCCCTTCTCGGGCGTGACGAAGCGGTACCCGACGTTGCGGACGGTCCCGATCAGCGACTCGTGCTCCACGCCGAGCTTGGCGCGCAGCCGCCGTACGTGGACGTCGACGGTCCGGGTGCCGCCGAAGTAGTCGTAGCCCCAGACCTCCTGGAGCAGCTGGGCGCGCGTGAAGACGCGGCCCGGGTGCTGCGCGAGGTACTTCAGGAGCTCGAACTCCTTGAAGGTGAGGTCGAGGACGCGGCCCTTGAGCTTGGCCGAGTACGTCGCCTCGTCCACCGACAGGTCGCCGTTGCGGATCTCCATCGGGGAGTCGTCGTTGACGATCTGCTGCCGGCCCATGGCCAGCCGCAGCCGCGCCTCGACCTCGGCCGGTCCCGCGGTGTCCAGGAGGACGTCGTCGATGCCCCAGTCGGCGGTGACGGCGGCGAGGCCGCCCTCGGTGACGACGAGGATGAGGGGGCAGCCCGGGCCGGTGGAACGCAGCAGCTGACACAGGCTGCGGACCTGCGGGAGGTCACGGCGCCCGTCGATCAGGATGACGTCGGCACCAGGGGTGTCGACGAGTGCGGGTCCCTCGGCGGGCGCCACGCGCACGTTGTGCAGCAGCAGTCCGAGAGCGGGGAGCACCTCCGTCGAGGGCTGGAGGGCGTTCGTCAGGAGGAGTAGAGAACTCATCGCGCCCCACCTGCCTGGCTCGTCATACGTACGTACACGGTTCGCTCGCCCATAACGTCTGGTTCCTCCTCGGTCCCTGCGAGGACGTTTGCGGCACTGCTTCGCAGCCGTGGTACTGGTGCGGCTCCCGCGCCCCGGGGGCCCGCCATGCTCCCCGAGACCCTGTACACCTGCGGTTTCCCGCTTCGTATACAACGCTTCCGAAAGCACAAAAGGACCCGGGGGCTGCGCTGCCCGAGTCCTCTGCCGAGCAGAATAGCCCACATGAGCACTGGTTCGGCAGGTCATGCGGCGCGTTCCGCCGATCGTCCGCATGCCGAGACGAGCAGACAGCCCCGTTTCCGGACGTTTCTGCACACGGTCGACGGGGTGACGATCGATTCCGTATACGACCCGGTCAGAGCCGTATACGACGCCTCCGCGCCACCTTCCGGTGACCTGGTGTTCGTCGTCGCGCACGGATTCACCGGCGACGTGGACCGGCCGCATGTTCGCCGGGTGGCGGAGGCGTTCGCGCGGTACGGCGCCGTCGTCACGTTCTCCTTCCGGGGGCACGGGGCGTCCGGCGGGCGGTCCACCGTCGGCGACCGGGAGGTGCTCGACCTCGCGGCCGCGGTGGCCTGGGCACGTGAGCTCGGCCACGCGCGGGTGGTCACCGTCGGCTTCTCGATGGGCGGCTCGGTGGTGCTGCGGCACGCGGCGATGTACCGGCCGGACGGCCCGGGAACCGCCGACACCCACGGCGACGTGCGGGACGCGCACACCGACGCGGTGGTCTCCGTGAGCGCGCCCGCCCGCTGGTACTACCGGGGCACGGCCCCCATGCGCAGGCTGCACTGGCTGGTGACCCGGCCCGCGGGCCGGGTGGTGACCCGCTACGGGCTCCGCACCCGGATCCACCACCGGGAATGGGACCCGGTCCCGCTGTCCCCGGTGGAGGCGGTCCCGGGGATCGCCCCCACGCCGCTGCTGATCGTGCACGGCGACAGCGACGGCTACTTCCCGGTGGACCACCCCCGCATGCTGGCCGAGGCCGCCGGTGACCACGGCGAACTCTGGCTGGAACCCGGCATGGGGCACGCCGAACACGCGGCCGCCGACGAACTGCTGGCCCGGATCGGGGACTGGGCCACCGCACAGGCGGGCTAGCCTGATCCTGTCGACTGCCGATGTCGACCGCCGAATCACAGAGGAATGACATGCCAAAGGTCACGGTGCGCTACTGGGCCGCCGCGAAGGCCGCGGCCGGGATCGCCGAGGAGCCGCACGACGCGGCCACACTCGCCGAGGCGCTCGACGCCGCCCGCGAGCGGCACCCCGGTGAACTCGTGCGGGTCCTGCGGCGCTGCTCGTTCCTCGTCGACGGCGACCCCGTGGGCACCCGCGGACATGAGACGGTACGGCTGGCCGACGGCGGCACGGTCGAGGTGCTCCCGCCGTTCGCAGGAGGGTGAGATGACCGACCAGCCGTACGAGGGCGGTGCTCCGTACCAGGGGCACCAGCAGCAGGGGCGTCAGCAGCAGGGACGCCGGCCGTACCAGGGCCAGGGGTACGAGGGACAGGAAGGGTACGGCGGGCAGCAGGAGGGGTACGAGGGTCACGACCCCTACCAGCAGCCGCAGCCGTACGCACCGCAGCAGCCGTACGCGCAGCAGCAGCCGTGGGAGGACCAGCAGGCGCGGCAGCAGGCGTGGCCGGGGCAGCAGCAGCCGCAGGAGGACCCGCAGGCCGCCCAGCAGTACACGCAGCAGTGGCAGGGACAGACCTGGGAGACCCAGGTGCACGCGCCGGTCTCCGCGGCCGAGACCTCCTACCTCCCGCCGCAGACGTACGACGCCGGCCCCGACCAGGGCCACCGGGCCGCTCCCGCCGCGCCGGTCGCACAGCCGGTCGCGCACGCGGTCCCGCCCGAGGCGCCGGCGGCTCCCGGCGCCGCCGGCTACGGTCCCGCCACCGTCGCCGGCAACGCCCGGATCACCGACGCCCAGCGGGCCCGGCTGGAGGGCAGGTCACCCGTCATCGAACCCGGCATGCAGCCCGCCGCGCTCACCGCGCTGCTGGGGCTCCTGCTGTCTGGCACGGCCGCTGTCGGCCCGTACGCCCTGCTCGTCCCGCTCGTCCTCCTCCAGGCGCTGACCGCCGCGGGCTGGTTCCGGCTCAACGGCATGTGGCCCGCCCGGCAGGGCATCGCGCTGGCCTTCGCCGGCGCGCTCACCTCCGACGTGGCGCTGCTGGCGGCGGGGCGTGAGAACGGGCCAGCCGCGATCCTGGGCACCCTCGGCGTCTGGGTCCTGCTCACCCTCGTACTCCAGCTCCGCTCGCACGCCTCGCCCGACGAGCGGATGTACGGCCTGATGGCGACGGTCGTCTCGGCGGCCCTGGCCGTCGTGGCCACCGGGTACCTCGCGGCCGAGCCGGACGCGGTCACGGTCGGCGCGGCCGCGGTGGCGGTTGCCGTCCTGGCCCGCGCCCTGCCGCTGCCCACGCCGGCGTCCGTCGTCGTCGCGGTGCTCGCCGCGGCGGGCGCGGGCATCGCGGTCGGAGGCATGACCGGCCTCGGCGCGAAGGGCGCGCTGCTCGGCGCGGGGGCGGCGGTGTGCGCGCTCGTCGGACACCGGGTGGCGAGCTACGACTACCCCTCGCGGTTCGTGCACTTCACGGCCGGCGTCGCCCTGCCCCTCGCGGCCGCGGCGCCCGCGGTGTGGGTACTGGGCCGGGCGCTGGGATAACCACCCCACCGAGGGCGGCCGGACCGGAGGATCGGACCGGCGGCCTCCCGGGGGCGCCGGCGCGGTCACGCCGGACGTGCCCCCCGACCTGCCGGATGACCTGCCGGAGCCCGCCCGGGGGCGTCCCGGGGCGCGTCCGGGCGGCCCGCCACGGCCCGTCCGGGCGGTCTGCCACGCCCGTACGAGCGGTGTCCGGCCGCGGCGGTCCCCTGTCACAGGTGATCGACAATTCCCGGTTCCCCGTCCGCGGCGGGACTAGTCTCGCGCTGGGCGGCCACCCGGTCGTCACGGACCGATCCGGTGGGGGAACCAGCGCATGCGCGCACTGCGAATACTTCTGATCGTCGTCGTGATCCTGGGCGGCCTCTTCGTGATCGCCGACCGGGTGGCGGTCAACTTCGCGGAGGACAAGGCGGCCGACAGACTCCGGACCACGGAGAACCTGGCCACCACCCCGGACGTCTCCATCAAGGGCTTCCCCTTCCTCACCCAGGCAGCCGGCGGCGAGCTGGACGACGTCGAGGTCGGCATCAAGGGCTACGAGGCGTCCACCGGCACCGGCGGCGACGACACCATCCGCATCGACGGCCTCAGGGCCGAGATGAAGGACGTGAGGTTCTCCGGCGACTACAGCTCCGCCACCGCGGCCACCGCCACCGGCTCCGCGACCCTCGGCTACGACACGCTGCTCAAGGCGGCCAAGGCCGAGCCCGGCCAGGTGGCGCCCGGGGTCACCGCGCAGATCGTGGGCCTGTCGGACGGCGGGAACGGCAAGATCAAGGTGGAGCTCGACGCGACCGTCCTCGGCGCCAAGCTGCCCCGCACCGTCTCCGTCCTCAGCTCGGCCACCGTCGTCGACGGCGACACCGTCAAGGTGCACGCCGACTCGCTGCCGGACCTCGGCATCGACCTCGCCGAGACCCGGATCCGCTCGGTCACCGACTTCCGGCAGACCATCGACGGGCTGCCCGGCGGCATCCGGCTCGACCAGGTGCGGGCCGAGCCGGACGGTGTGAAGATCTCCGTGCGGGGTTCGAACGTCCGACTGGCCGGGTAGGACGACGGTCGGCCGGACCGGCCTGTCCGACCTGTGAGACGTCGTCGTCCGCACCGCAGATGCGTCACCCCCACGACCCGCCCGGAGACCCCGCGGGCACGGCCTGACAGCCGCACGCGTCTCACATCCCGGACGATCGCATCTCAAAATACGACACGGCGGTGACATGTCCCGCTGTCCGTCCCTACGATCGACGCATGAAGCGACAGGCGGATCTCACGAAGCGGCGGGCAGTAGACCTGTGCCGCGTCGCCGCCATGCTCTGTCGCACCTTCTGAGCGGAAGCGCCGACTTCCGCGTTCCCCGCGCCCTCTGACGGGCGCCGTGCGCTGCCCTCGCGCCACGAGCGCGCGCACCTCTCTCACCGCACGCCCCGCCGTAACTGCCCCGGAGGAGAAAGAGCATGAGCCGCAGCGACGTCCTGGTGGATGCCGACTGGGTCCAGGACCACCTGGACGACCCGAACATCGCCGTCGTCGAGGTGGACGAGGACACGTCCGCCTACGAGAAGAACCACATCAGGAACGCGATCCGGATCGACTGGACGCAGGACCTCCAGGACCCGGTCCGCCGCGACTTCGTCGACCAGGAGGGCTTCGAGAAGCTCCTGTCCGCCAAGGGCGTCGCCAACGACACGCTGGTGATCCTCTACGGCGGCAACAACAACTGGTTCGCGTCGTACGCCTACTGGTACTTCAAGCTCTACGGCCACGACAACGTCAAGCTCCTCGACGGCGGCCGCAAGAAGTGGGAGCTCGACGCCCGCGAGCTGGTCGAGGACGTGCCCGAGCGCCCCACCACGCAGTACAGGGCCAAGCCGCAGAACAAGGCCATCCGCGCCTTCCGCGACGACGTCCTCGCCGCGATCGGCGAGCAGAACCTGGTCGACGTCCGCTCGCCCGACGAGTTCTCCGGCAAGCTGCTCGCCCCCGCCCACCTCCCGCAGGAGCAGTCGCAGCGTCCGGGCCACGTCCCGTCCGCGCGCAACATCCCGTGGTCGAAGAACGCCAACGACGACGGCACCTTCAAGTCGGACGACGAGCTCAAGGAGCTCTACGCCGACGAGCGGGTCGACCTCGCCAAGGACACCATCGCCTACTGCCGCATCGGTGAGCGCTCCGCGCTGACCTGGTTCGTGCTGCACGAGCTGCTCGGCGTCCCGAACGTCAAGAACTACGACGGCTCCTGGACCGAGTACGGCTCCCTCGTCGGCGTGCCGATCGAGCTCGGCGCCAACAAGTAAGTCACCCGACCGACCTTTCAAGACCTCTACAGGAGTACGACATGTGCGGAGCGAAGGCCGGCGGCCCGGACGCCTCGACGATCAAGCCCGGTGAGACCACCATCCAGGGTCAGGTGACCCGCGACGGCGAGCCGGTGACCGGTTACGTCCGGCTGCTGGACTCGACCGGCGAGTTCACCGCGGAGGTCCCCACCTCCGCGACGGGCCAGTTCCGCTTCTACGCGGCCGAGGGCACCTGGACCGTGCGCGCCCTCGTCCCCGGCGGCACCGCCGACCGCACCGTCGTCGCCCAGCAGGGCGGCCTCGCGGAGGTCGCGATCGCGGTCTGATCCGCATCAGGTGAGCGAAGGGCCGCATCCCGGTGTCGGTACACCGGGGTGCGGCCCTTCGCGTGCCCCTGGACCCGGGCCGGTCCTACCCTGGAGCCATGTACGCCCGACGACGGCACGCCTACTTCGTGATGATGGGCATCTGCATCGCGCTGTTCGTGTCGGCCTGGGGGATCGTGCGCATCTGGTCGGTCCCGGCGGCCGTCGGGATGTGCCTGGTCGCCATGGTGATCCCCCCGGTCGCCGCGATGGTCGCCAACCGGCGCGGCCCCGAGGACCGCTGGTGGGACGCCCCGTCCGGCGACCCCAAGTCCGACGACTGGTGGGACGAACTGGACGGGCGGAAACGGCGGCAGTGACACCGTCCGGCCCGCCGCCCGCTCAGTACACCAGCGCCTGCGTGCCGTCCTCCATCGCCTCCTGCACGAAGACCTGCGCGCCCGCGATCCGGATGCCCTCCAGGACGTCCTTCTCCGTGATGTCGCGGCGGGCCGCGCACTGGGTGCACAGCGTGATCCGGCCGGCCGCCAGCACCGAGTCGAGCAGGTCGGGCAGCGGCGCCGCGTGCGGCAGCTCGAACTCCGCGGCCCGCCCCGGCAGCGCGAACCAAGCGGACTCGCCGGTCAGCCACAGCGAGACGTCCACGCCACTGGCCACGGCCACCGCCGCCACCGTGAACGCCTGAGAGCAGCGCTCGGGGGCATCGGCCCCCGCGGTCACCTTGATCACGAGCTTCTTCGCCATGCCCGAATCGTAATCAACACCCTTACAACTCCGGTCTTCGACCATGAGTCTCCTGTGCGGCGCGTCACGGAACGCGCGCTTCACGCGTGTGAGGGGGATGTCGTGGAAGGTCCGGAAAGGGCCGGGAACGAGGTCGGGGGCACCGATGTCGGGACGACCGAGGCCGACGGGACCGAGGAGGCGGAGGGAGCCGGGGCCGCCGGCCCGCCCCGGGGGCGCCCCCGGGGCCGTACGACGCTGATGATCGCCGCAGCCGCCGCGCTGGGTGTTGTCGCCGGCGCGTGCACCGGCTACCTCGTCCAGGCCGACCGCCCGCCCACCGCGCTCCCGTCCCTCTCGCAACCCGGAATCGAACAGGCCGAGGGGGACGTCGAGCCGCTGTCGGCGGCACAGGACCGGCGGGTCAGGACGGACGGCGACCTGCGCAAGCTGCTGATCACGCGCCCCAAGGGCGCCAAGGACACCTCGTTCGCGGTGGGCAGCGACGGCTGGTCCGGCCTGGCCGGTTACGCGCGGGAGTACAAGCGGACGTCCACCACGTTCAACAACCTCGTCGACGGCGAGTTCCGCCGTGCGGCCGTCACCTCGTGGCAGGTGGGCGAGACGTACAGCGTCGAGATCGAACTCGTGCAGTTCCGCCAGGAGAGCAAACCGGCGGCGTCCGAGTGGGCCGAGAGCGGCCGGTTCTGGGCCGAGAAGCAGGAGAACACCCGCGGTTGGCACGTGCCCGGCACCGGGAGCGAGAACGGGAAGGCGTACGTGCACGACACCCCCGGACAGCGGTCGGGCTACCTCCCGCTCTACGCGGCCGAGGCCCACGCCTGGCGGGGTGACGTCTACGTGGAGATCTGGATCCACGACAGCAAGCCGATCTCAAAGGCGAAGATCATGGACCTGGCCCGGCGGCAGGTGGGGAAGCTGTGAGCGAGACCCGCGAGAACACCGCGAGTCCCGAGAACACCGCGAGCCCCAGAGACGCGGGGGTCGGTGAGGACGTGGCGCCCGTCCGCCGGGGCCGTCGGCGCGGCCGGATCGCCGCCCTGGCCGGTTCCGCGCTGCTCGCCTGCGCGCTCGTCGGCGGGGTCGGCTACACCGTCGTGACCGTGCAGCACGCCGACCGAGCCCCCGGAAGTCCCACATGGAAGTTCCCGCCGGCGGCCGCCGAGGACGACGGCGGAAAGGCCGGCACATCGCGCAAGGCGGGCAAGGGCGGTGCGGCTGGGTCGGGGTTGAGCGCCCTGCTGGTGCCGTTCGGGACCGACGGCTTCAAGCCGGGCCCCGACCTCCGGGAGTTCGGACCGGACGCCGAGTTCAGCGGAGCGCAGGCCACCGCCCTGCGCAAGGAGTCGATCAAGGACCTGCCCGTCCCCTCCCGCAGGGAGATGGAGAAGCTGATCGACAGGGAACGCATCAAGGGCATGGCGATGCGGAGCTATGTGGTCGACCCGCCGGACTACAACGGCAGGGACGGCATCACGTTCGGCGTCACGCTGTCGCGGCTCGAGAACGTCACCACCGTGCACCGGTCGGCGGTGAGCTTCAACGACTTCCTCGCCGCCGCGAAGGTCTTCCGCAAGGGGCCGGACATCGAGGGCCACAAGGACGCCCGGTGTTTCCTGAGCCCCAGGGGCGAGGACGAGGACCTGGCAGTCGCGCTGTGCACCGCCAACGTGGGAGACGTCCTGGTGAGCGTCGACGCGCAGGCGCCCGACCCGCTGGACGCCAAGTTCGTCGCGAGGTTCTTCACCGCACAACTCGACCGCATCGACGAGCAGGGACAGGCCGTATGACCGATCAGCCCCAGCCCCAGCCGCCGGGCACCATGCTGGCGGACGTGGTCCCGGTGGGCGTCGTGCCCGCCGACGTCCCGCCGGCCGAACCGGCGGCGACCGACCCACCTCCGGCCGCCGCCGGCCCCAGGGACCGCCCTGTCCTCCGCGCCGTCCTCCGCTGGACCGCCGTCGTCACGGCGTTCGCCGCGTTCGGCACGGGAACGGCGTACGGCATCACGCGTATGGAACGCACCGACGTGCCCGGTCTCGCCACCGAGTCGGACGGCCGCTGGGCGTACCCCGAGATCACCAGGCCGCCTCTGCCCTCCGGCAGCCCCGGCCCGTTCGCCACCGTGAACTGGGCCGAGGCCCACTACGCGGACCTGCGCGCCCTGCTGTTGCCCGCGCCCGACGGGGCGATGGACGACAAGGCGCTGCGCGGGACCGGCGGCTGGCTGCCCACGAAGGACTTCCTGCCGGTGTTCGCGGCGAAGGAGGACCGGGACGAGGTCGGCCGGCTGCTCACCGACCACGGCCTGCGGCACATCGCGGCCCGCGGCTGGACCACCGGCGACGGCACCCGCACCCGCCTCTACCTGCTGCAGTTCGACACCGGGGCGGTCGCCGAGACGCTGTACGGCGAGCTCACCGAGTACTCCGGCCCGCGGCACGCCGTCGCCGGCGCCACCGAGACGGAGTTCGACGACGCGTACCCCACCGACGCCGACAGCGGGAGCGTCACGCGGTACGCCTACGACGAGGTGAAGCCGTACGGCGCGGAGCACCTCCGGCAGGCGTTCCTGCACGCGGGCGACGTGGTCGCCCTGGTCCTCCAGTCCCGCAAGGGCACCACCGCCGCCGTGCCCTTCCAGCAGACCGTCACCCTGCAGAGCCAGCTGCTGGGCTGACCGCCGCGAGGGCGTACCTGGAAAGGAGGGCCGGGGCCCGGCCGCGTAAGCTGGGCCCCGGCTCTTGTACCGCCCACCCCGCTCACCGAGGAGCACCCCGTGCTTGAGGCTTTCTACGAAGTCCTGCTGGTCCTGGTCTGCGTCGGCGTCCTCGCCTTCGCCGGACTGACCGTGAAGAAGCTGTACCAGGGCCAGCGCTGACCTCCGTCTAGGAACTGCCGATCATGATCGAGATCCCGTCCGACCTCCACCGGGACCTGGTCCCGCTCGCCTTCCTGCTCGGAACCTGGGCCGGCGCCGGCGTGCACGACTTCCCGGGCTCCGAGAAGTGCAACTTCGGGCAGGAGGTCGAATTCGCGCACGACGGCCGGGACTTCCTGGAGTACCGCTCCCACTCATGGGTGCTGGACAACGACGGGAACAAGGTCCGGCCGCTGGAGTCCGAGTCCGGCTTCTGGCGCATCGACGCCGACCGCAAGGTCGAGGTCACGATGACCCGCGACGACGGCGTCGTCGAGATCTGGTACGGCGAGCTGGCACACCAGAAGCCGCAGATCGACCTGGTCACGGACGCCGTCGCGCGTACCGCCGCCTCGGGCCCGTACACCGGCGGCAAGCGCCTGTACGGCTACGTCAAGAGCGACCTCATGTGGGTGGGTGAGAAGCAGACCCCCGAGGTCGAGCTGCGCCCCTACATGTCCGCCCACCTGAAGAAGGTCGTCACCCCCGACGACGTCGAACGCTGGGCGAAGGCCCTCCCGGACGACATGCCGGACGACGGGATCGCTTTCTTCAAGTAGTCCTAGACTCTCTGGTGTGGTGAGCACCGACTGGAAGAGTGACCTCAGGCAGCGCGGCTACCGGCTGACGCCGCAGCGGCAACTCGTGCTGGAAGCCGTGGACACCCTCGAGCACGCGACCCCCGACGACATCCTCGTGGAAGTACGGAAGACGGCGTCGGGGGTCAACATCTCCACGGTGTACCGGACCCTGGAACTCCTGGAGGAGCTCGAGCTGGTCAGCCACGCGCATCTGGGCCACGGCGCGCCGACGTACCACCTGGCCGACCGGCACCACCACATCCACCTGGTCTGCCGGGACTGCACGAACGTGATCGAGGCCGACATCGCGGTGGCCGCCGGCTTCACGGCCACGCTGCGGGAGACCTTCGGCTTCGAGACGGACATGAAGCACTTCGCGATCTTCGGCCGCTGCCGGGACTGTCAGCTCAAAAGTTCAACTTCCAAGAGTTCAAGTACCGAGTCGTAGGCTTGACCGTATGAAGAGCCCTCTGCTGTCCCTGCCCGGTGCCGTTCCCGCCGAGGGCGTGGACGAAGACGTCGCCGCCCACTACGGCGACCTGTTCCGCGAGCAGCGCGCCCTCGCCGAAGGCGCCGGCTTCGTCGACCTCTCGCACCGCGGAGTCGTCGCCGTCACCGGTGACGACCGGCTGAGCTGGCTGCATCTGCTGCTCACCCAGCACGTGAGCGACCTGCCCACCGGCGAGGCCACCGAGGCGCTGATCCTCTCCGCGAACGGCCACATCGAGCACGCGCTGTACCTCGTCGACGACGGCGACACCGTCTGGGCGCACGTCGAGCCCGGCACCCAGGACGCGCTGATCGCGTACCTGGAGTCGATGAAGTTCTTCTACCGCGTCGAAGTCGCCGACCGTACCGCCGAGTTCGCCGTCGTGCACCTGCCGGCCGGTTCGATCGCGGAGGTGCCCGAGGACGCCGTGGTCCGCGAGACGCCCTACGGCCGTGACCTCTTCCTGCCGCGTTCCGGCCTGGAGGTGTTCGCCGAGAAGGCCGGTCCGCCGGCCGGGATCCTGGCGTACGAGGCGTTCCGCGTCGAGCAGCACCGCCCCCGCCTCGGCTTCGAGACCGACCACCGCACCATCCCGCACGAGCTGGGCTGGATCGGCTCGGCGGTCCACCTGCAGAAGGGCTGCTACCGCGGGCAGGAGACGGTCGCCCGCGTCCAGAACCTGGGCAAGCCCCCGCGCCGGCTCGTCTTCCTCCACCTCGACGGCAGCGAGGTCCACCTGCCGGCGGCGGGCACGGAACTGCGGCGCGCCGACGAGGGCCCCGACGGCCGCAAGATCGGCTTCATCACGACGTCCGCCCGGCACCACGAGCTCGGCCCGGTCGCCCTCGCGCTGGTCAAGCGGAACGTCCCGGTGGACGCGCCGCTCGTCGCGGACAGCACGGCCGCCGCCCAGGAAGTCGTCGTGGAGCCGTAGACGACTGCGGGCGCGGGAGCCGACTCCCCGCGTCCGCTCCCGGCGGTCACATCTCGATCAGGACGGTGAACGGGCCGTCGTTCGTCAGCGAGACCCTCATCCGCGCGCCGAAGCGGCCCGTCGCCACCGTCGCGCCGAGCGCGCGGAGCTGCGCGACGACCTCGTCGACCAGCGGCTCGGCGACCTCGCCCGGTGCCGCCGCGTTCCAGGTGGGGCGGCGGCCCTTGCGGGCGTCGCCGTACAGCGTGAACTGGCTGACGACCAGCAGCGGGGCGTCGATGTCGGAGCACGACCTCTCCTCCGCCAGCATCCGGACCGACCAGAGTTTGCGGGCCAGTTGGGCCGCCTTCTCCTTGGTGTCCTCGTGGGTCACGCCCACCAGGACGCACAGGCCCTCGCCCTCGATCGCCCCGACCGTCTCGCCGTCCACGACGACGCTCGCGCCGTCCACCCTCTGCACCACCGCACGCATGGCGACCATCATGCCGTGCGGCCCCCACCGGCTCGTACGGGGGCTTCTTTACCACTCGTACCCGGCCATCTGGGGCTGATCGGGGGCACTCGGTCACATAGTGGCCACCTGGGGTGGCACGATGCTTCCACACTCCGGTCGAGGGGACGGTTGAGGCACATGAGCACACCGAGTACCGGGCGGCCGCCTGGGGCTGCCCCGTTGACCCGCGCGGGAGAGGTCCGTGCGGGAGATCCCGCGGGGGACCTCCGGACGCTCCGGCCGCCCGTCCAGCGCGTCGACAGCGCGCTGCCGACGGCTGACGCCGACGAGCACCACCTGACCCCGCTCAGCCTGCCTGAGCTGCGCACCCTGCGCCGGGAGGCCCAGCGGGACGAGGCCGACCTCAGCTATGTACGGCGGCTGCTCCAGGGCCGTATCGACATCCTGCGGGCCGAACTCGTCCGGCGCGGACCCGCGTCCGTCCCGGCCACCGAGGAGGGCTCCCTGATGGAGCGGCTCCCGCAGATCCTGACCGACGCCCCGGCCCGGTACCGCTCCTCCGCCCGCCATGTGACGCTGGGCACCCCCTGCGGCGAGGAGTACCGGCTGCTGGCCGCCGAGACGCTCGCCGAGGTCGAGCTCTCCGACCTGGCCGCCCGCACCGATCTGGAGCTGCACACGGCGATGGGCCGGCTCGTGCGGTACGAGCAGGAGGCGTCCCTGCGCCGGCAGCGGTTGCAGCGGACCGCCGACGACTGCGGCGCGGAGATCACCCGCAGGTACCGTGAAGGGGAAGCACAAGTCGACGACCTGCTCGTCTGAGGCGGCGGCCCGGCGATCCCGGGCCCCTTCCGGGGCGGGTCCCGCGCACCGGCCCGGTCCACGGGGGCGGGTCCCGCGCACCGGCCCCCTCCCGGGGGCGGCGGGCGCCGGCCCCTTTCCGGGCCGGGCGCCGAGCACCGGAAGGCCACCGCCGATGTCCGTCTCCGCCCCCTCGACCCCGTCCGCCCCGGGCCCCTCCGGCCCCGCGCCCGTCCTCGCCGAGGTGGTGCGCTCCGGGTTCGTCGAGGGGCGGCATCGCGGCGGTCTCGTGGTGCTGGACGCGGAGGGATCCGTGGAGCTGGCGCTCGGTGACGTGACATCGCCGGTCTTCCCCCGCTCCTCCAACAAGCCGATGCAGGCGGCGGGCGTGCTGCGGGCCGGCCTGGAGCTGACCGGCGAACGGCTGGCGCTGGCCGCCGCGAGCCACTCCGGCGAACTCTTCCACCGCGACCTCGTGCGGAGGATGCTGAGCGAACACGGCCTGACCGCCGACCGGTTGCAGTGCCCGCCCGACCTCCCGCTGGACGCGGTGGAGCGGGAGACCTACCTGGCGTCGGGCGCCGTCCGCGACCGGGTGACGATGAACTGCTCCGGCAAGCACACCGCGATGCTGGCCGCCTGCGTGCTGCGCGGCTGGCCGCTCGACTCCTACCTCGACCCGGCGCACCCGCTGCAGCGGCTCGTCCACGACGTGGTGGAGGAAGCGGCGGGCGAACCGGTCGCGGCCGTCGGCACGGACGGGTGCGGCGCACCCCTGATGGCGATCGGCCTGACCGGCCTGGCCCGCGCCTTCCGCGCCTTCGCCCTCGCCGCCCCCGGCACCGCCGAACGCCGGGTCGCCGACGCCATGCGCGCCCACCCCGAGTACGTCGCCGGCACCCGCCGCCCCGACACCTGGCTGATGCGCGAGATCCCCGGCGCGCTGTCCAAGATGGGCGCGGAGGCCGTCCAGGCGGTCGCCCTGCCGGACGGCCGGGCCCTCGCCTTCAAGATCGAGGACGGCGCCGGCCGGGCACTGGGCCCGGTCCTCGCCCGCACCCTGACCCTCATGGGCGTGGACAGCCCGGTGCTGGCCCGCATCGGCCGGGCACCGCTGACGGGCGGGGAGCGCGAGGTGGGGGAGATCAGGGCGACGTTCTGAGCGGAGGGACACTCGGGAAGCGGGCGCCGGGGGAACCCCGGGTCGCCTCCGGAGCGGCCGGGACCGGTTCGCCGCTCCCGCGCGGGGGCGGCGACCAAGGCGAGGCTCCGACCGGCCGGTCACTCGGCGAGCGACCGCGGCGGGAGCGTGAGCCGGGGGAACCCCGGGTCGCCGCCGGAGGGGCCGGGACCGGTTCGCCGCTCCCGCGCGGGGGCGGCGAAATCCCCGCGACAGCCATCCCCCGCCCACCTACCGTGACCTCATGAGCAGCCGCCCCGACATCGACGTACGCCCGATCACCGAGAACGAGTTCCCCGACTGGCTCCGCGCGGTGAACACCGGGTTCCTCCGCCCGCCGACCCCCTCCGACACCGAGCTGGCGGCCCGCCGGGCCCAGTTCACTCCGGGCCGCTACCTGGGCGCCTTCGACGGCGACCGCTGTGTGGCGACCTTCAAGTCCTTCCCGCAGGAACTCACGGCCGTGGGCGGCGCCCCGGTCCCGGCCGACGCCGTCACCGGCGTCACGGTCACCGCCACGCACCGCCGCCGCGGCCTGCTCACCCGCATGATGGCGCAGGACCTGGCGGCCGCGAAGGAGCGCGGGGACGTCGTGGCGACCCTGATCGCCGCCGAGTACCCGATCTACGGCCGCTACGGCTTCGGCCCCGCCACCTCGATGAGCGAGTGGACCGTCGACGTCCCCCGCACCGGCCTGGACCGCCGCCGTCCGGCCCCGGAGGACGGCGGCCGTATCGACCTCGTCGAGGCGGAGGACGTCCGCAAGTTCGGGCCCGAGCTGCACGAGCGGCTGCGCCGGACGCAGCCGGGCGCGGTCAGCCGAGACGAGGTGTGGTGGCGGGTCAACACCGGCGCCCTGCGCTACGGCTCCTCGTGGACCGAGCCCTTCTACGCCGTGTACCGCTCGGCCTCCGGCGAGGTCGAGGGGCTGGTCTCGTACGAGTCGGACGACAACTGGCACGACAAGCGGCCGCACAACACGGTGGAGGTGAACTGGCTGATAGCCGCGACGCCGGCCGGCGAACGCGCCCTGTGGCACTACCTGTGCTCGATCGACTGGATCACGCAGGTCAAGAGCGGCTGGCGCGGGCCCGACGACCTCCTCCCCCTGTACCTGCCGGACCCGAGGGCGGCCAGGATCACCACGCGGTCGGACTGGCTGTGGGTGCGGATCCTCGACGTCGTACGGGCTCTGGAGGCGCGGACCTACGACCGCGCGGGCGCCCTGGTGCTGGAGGTCGTCGACCGGGCGGGACTGGCCGGCGGCCGCTTCCTGCTGGAGGTGTCGGCGCGGGACGCGAGCTGCACGCCCACCACGCGGGACGCGGAACTCGTCCTCGACGTGGCCGACCTGGCCTCGCTGTGGCTGGGTGACGAGTCGGCGCTGCGGCTGGCGGCGCTGGGCCGGGTCCGGGAAGAACGAGCGGGCGCCGCCCGTGAGGCCGACGCCCTGCTGCGGACGTCCGGGCGACCGTGGTGCCCGGACATGTTCTGAACGCTCCTCGGTGTCGGCGACGGGGTGGTGCTGATCCGATCGGTTGATCCATCCGTAGCTGTGCTGCTGTGCTGCTGTGCTGCTGTGCTGGTTCTGCTGGTGGTGCTGTTCAGTTGTGGCTGTTCCCGCGCACGGGCTCTGCGTGCGCGCTGTATGAAGTTGTGGCTGGTCCTCGGTGTTCAGTTGTGGCTGAGCGGTGTTGCGGACCGATCGGACTCCCGGCTCCCCTCCGGAAGGGAGAACGAACGGCCAACCTTGGGAAGGTGTGACCACGTTGCTCAAGTTGGCGACCAACTCAACTGTACTTATCTCCGCTTGGACGCGTCTCATAACCACCTTCCACTGAACTGCCTAAAGATGGCGAGAAGTTGTACTGTTTGGCCGTGGACCCGAAACATGCCTCCGTCAATGGACGGGCGAGGTCGCAGCGGCCACAGAGAACACACCACGAGGTGGCCGACGAGCTGCGCGCCCGGATCAGGTCCGGTGCGCTGCGGCCGGGCGAGCGCATGCCCACGCAGGCCAGGCTGGCCGACGAGTTCGGCGTGGAGCGCGGCGCCGTACGCGAGGCCCTGCGCATTCTGCAGGCGGAGCACCTGCTGACCAACGTCTCCAAGGGCAGCCCGGCCACGGTCGCCCCCGATCTGGGCCTCGACCGGCTCCTGACCGGCCCGGCAGCCCCGCCGCTGCCCACCACCGTGGCCCTCGCGCCCCGCATAGCGACCGCCTTCGCGTCCCCGCACGTCGAGATCGACGCCCTGTGTCTGACCTCGGTGTCGCTCACGCTCGCGATCGGCGAGCCGTTGCGCCGCATCCACGCCGGGCAGTTGAATCCGGCCAAGATCGACGTGCGCGTCCTGCTGCCGAGCCGGGACATCGACCTCGCCTTCCCGACCCCGGTGGACCCCTCGGCCGACGGCCGGCTGCAACGGCGCTGGCTGGCCCAGCGCAACGCCCAGGGGCAGGTGCTCCGGCACAACCTGCTGGCCCTGCGGTCCACGCACGGCATCGACGTGCACGTCACCTTCCGCGCCCTGCCCTTCACCCCGCCGGTGAAGCTGTACCTGCTCAACGGCTCGGAGGCGCTCTTCGCGTACTACACGCTCTCGCGGCGCGCGGAGGAGATCGACCACGAGCGCCTGGAGCTGTACGACGCCGAGGGCACCCAGTCGATGCTGTTCGCGTTCGAGCAGGGCGCCGGGCTGCGCGACACGACGTTCGTGGAGCAGTCGCACCTGTGGTTCAACGCACTGTGGGAGACGATCAGTTCGGAGCTCGTGCTCACGAACTGACCGCCTCCCACGGCGGCTGACCAGGTGACTCCTGTCTCATAGGGCGGGGCCCGCGAGGAGGAGGGCGAGCACCACGGCCCCGGCGGAGCTGACGGCCGGGCTGTTGGCCTTGATGCCGACGGTGAGCAGGAGCAGGCCGACGGCGCCGGTGACTCCGTACTTCACCTGGACGGTCTGCTCGATGACGACGACGAGGACGGCGGAGAGAAGGGCGAGGACAGGCACGGGGGTTCCTCCTTCAGGCTTCCGGTGCGGGCGGTCGTGGGGGGCGGGTGCGCTGGTGTTCGAGCGGTGGGGCGACGAGGAGGCAAACCTTCCGCCAACTCGGTTAAGTTGGTTGCCAACTCTTCTATAGTTGTCCCCACTTGGTACCTACTCATAAACAACTTTCAAACAACTCCACATAGATGGATCGAAGTTGTAGCGTTTGGTCGTGACCCAGGAGAACGTGGCAGTGAACGGCAGCAGAAAGCTCTCGCCGCAGGAAATCGCCGACAGCCTGCGGGAACGCATCCGTGTCGGGGACCTGAGGGCCGGAGACCGGCTGCCCACCCAGGCCGAACTCGCCGAGGAGTTCGGCGTGGAGCGGGGCACCGTCCGCCAGGCACTCCGGGCACTCCAGGAGGACGGCCTCCTCAGCAACGTGAGCAAGGGCAGCCCACCACGCATCGCCGAACCGGCTCCCGGCCGGGCCGAACCGCAACCGACGATGGTCGGACTCGCGCCGCGACTGGCGGAGGCCTTCGCGGCCCCGCACGTACGGGTGGACGCGGCCTGTCTGACGGCCGAGACGCTCATGATGGCGCTGGGCGAACCGGTCCGCCTGATCCACGAGGGCCGCATCCGCCCCGAGTCCCTCGACGTCCGCATCCTCCTGCCGTCGCGGGACATCACCCTCGCCTTCCCGGTCCCCGTCGGCGGCCGCGGCGACGACGACCCGGTCCACCAGCGGTGGCTGGCCCAGCGCAACGCCCAGGGTCACGTCCTGCGGCACAACCTGCTGACCCTGCGTTCCTCGCACGGCGTCGACGTACGGGTGACGTTCCGCGCGCTGCCCTTCACCCCACCGGTCAAGCTGTACCTGCTGAACGAGGAGGAGGCGCTGATCGCGTACTACATGGTCACCCGCCGCGAGGAGACCTCCGACAGCGGAACGCTCGACATGTACGACGTCCTGGGCACCGAGTCCCTCCTCTTCTCCTTCGAGAAACGCACCGGCCAGCGGGACGCGGCCTTCGTGGAGGAATCCCAGAAGTGGTTCGACGCCCTCTGGGAAACCATCACGACTGACCTGACACTCTCTTAGTGACCTCTGATACGACGCAGACCCAACCGGCGGCAGCACAGACGGCGTTGGAGCCCGAGCGGCTCCGGGCCCTGATCGGAGAGGCGCGGGTCGTCCTGTGGGACTTCGACGGTCCGATCTGCCGCCTGTTCGCCGGGCACTCGGCACAGCGGGTGGCGGTCGAACTGGTGGAGTGGCTCGAGGGCAGGGGCCTGCACGGGCTGCTGACCGACACCGAACGGCAGTCCCTGGACCCGCACATCGTGCTCCGGGCGGTGGACCGCAGGCACCCCGGCAGCGACCTCGTGGACGAGCTGGAGGAACGCCTCACCCAGGAGGAGCTGCGGGCCACCTCCACGGCGATGCCCACGCCGTACGCCGACCCGCTCATACAGACCTGGAAGGCGGTGGGTTCGCGCCTGGCGATCGCCACCAACAACTCCCCCCGGGTGGTTCGCGCGTACCTGGCGACCCGCGGGCTCACCTCGTGCTTCGCCCCGCACGTCTACGGCCGCACCCGGACCCTCAGCCGGCTCAAGCCCGACCCGCACTGCCTGACCCGCGCCCTGAGCGCCATGGGCTCGGCCGCCTCGGCCGCCCTGATGATCGGCGACACCCCGTCCGACCTCCTGGCCGCCCGCGCGGCCGGCGTCCCGTTCCTCGGCTACGCCCGCAACGAACGCAAGGCGAAACTCCTTCGCGACGAGGGAGCAGAAGAGATCGTCAGCTCGCTGCAACCGGTCCTCGAGCAGCTCCGGTCGCACGGCTGAGCCCGCACGAGACGGGCGCCACGGCGGTCCCGGCGCGCGGCCGGAGGGGGCTTCCGCCGTGCGCTACCATGCCCGAACCGTGTGAGCAACCGCTCCCGTTGATGCGTGAGAGATGGCGAACAGGCCGGCCTCGATCGATCTGACAGAGAACCGCGGCACACCACCCGTTGTGGCCATTCGACTGGTTCTCTGGTCGTGCACCGGATCATCTCTGGTTACCGTTTGTCATACTCTTTCTCCTCTCGCGCGATCACCCCGGAGCGGCCAGTGGCTGCAGTACCTGTCTCCCCTTCCGTGGTCGGGAGACGTGCCGCCGGCCCCCTGCCCGAAGCCGTCTACCGGGCGTTCATGGGGCGGGCGGCCGCCTCGGGGCAGGCGAGCAACGGCTTCCACAACCAGAACCACGTGCTGCCGGTGACGGGACCCGTGGCGCGTCTGCTGGGGCGGGACCCCGGCACGGCGGTGACCGTCCGTGTCCGCCGCGCCGACGTCCTGCCGGTGGTGATCAGGACCTGGGAGAACGAGGCGTCGATCCTCCGGGCCGTGAAGGGCGTGCTGCCCGGCGTGCCGGAGTGCCTGGTGGAGGGCGACGGCTTCGCCCTCCACAGCCATGTGGAGGGCGTCCCCCTCTCCAGCGTCTGCGCGAACGGCAAACCCGTCGACACCCTGCTCGTGAAGGCGCTGGCCGAACTCCTGGCCGGGATGTCCCAGGTCCGCAAGGGGGCACTGCCGCCGCTGCCCGCCCTGTGGCCGGCCAACCACTCGGACAGCCAGGGCTTCCTGCGGGCGCTGGCCCGCACGGCGGAGATCCAGATCCGCCGGCCCAACTGGCCTTTCTTCGGCGGCCTGTTCGCGGCGCTGGGCATCCCCGACGACGGACTGGTCAGGCTGGCCGACAGCGCGCCGTCGATGACCCGCCGCCCCTACAGCCTGCTCCACGGCGACCTGCACCGCGACAACCTGATCATGTCCTACGACGGCGATCCGCCCCTCGTCTGCGTGGACTGGGAGCTGGCGACCTACGGGGACCCCCTACACGACCTGGCCACCCATCTGGTCCGGATGCACTACCCGGAACACCAGCGGGGCGAGGTGATCGAGGCGTGGGCCGAGGCCATGCGGCGGGTCCGCCCCGCGGCCGTCGCCGGGCTGACCAGGGATCTGCCCCACTACCTGGCCTTCGAGCACGCCCAGTCCGTCTACCCCGACGTCATGCGGGCCGCGAAGTCCCTGGAGGACTCCACCGACCCCGACACCCTGGACGGGGCGACCGCCTCCGTCCACAGGGCGCTGCTGGCGGGCGCGAAACCCCTGGGGCTGCGGAACGTGCCCGGCGAGGACGAGATCCGGCGGATCCTCTTCCGGTGGCGGGCGTCCCGGCCGGCGGGCAGGACCGCCGTCGGCGCGGACCCTACGCCGGGGCGGGTCGCGTGGCGGCCGGACCGGCGGGTTCCGGAGCATGCCCGGTTCTCCTTCGACGCGGTCGCGGAGGCCCTGACCCTGGAGGGCGCGGCACCGGCCGGCCAGGTGTTCAAGGGCACCGCGCACCTCAACACGGTGGTCCAGGTCTCGCGCGCGGACTTTCCCGTCGTCGTGCGCCGCAAGGTGAGGCACCCGCGCCGGCTGGAGCGCAGTTTCCTCAGCGAGCACGCCGTGCTGCGGGCCATCGAGCGGTCCGGGGTGGCGGTGGCGGCGCCGACGGTCCTGGCGCTCGGCGAGAGCCAGCCGGGAGACGCGTTCGCCATCCACACCTACGAGGGGCCCGGCGGCACGGCGCCGAGCCATCCCGTGCACGGCCTGCTGCCGCACGAGGCGGACGCCCTGGTCGACCAGCTCGGCGCGCTGACCGAGGTGGACTACATCCAGGTCGACCCGGCCGCCGGTGAGGCGGGCTTCTATCACTGGCTGAGCGAGCAACTCGTGCTGCTCGTCGCCCAGTTGCCGAAGGAGTCGCAGCAGCTCGCGCGGTTCCTCGGCCTGCCGGACGCCCCCCGGCTGCGGGAGATCCTCTCCCGGCACCGGGTCGGTCACCGCGCTCCGGCCCTGCTGCACGGCGACCTCAACCCGTGGAACCTGGTGCGCCGTGACGACCCGCTCGCCCTGACCGTCATCGACTGGGAGATGGCCGTGGTCGGTGATCCGCTCTACGACCTGGTCCGGCACATGCACCTCACACCGACCCGGCCGGAGATCCGCGACCGGATGTTCCGCCGCTGGGAACGACGGCTGTCGATCGAGTTCAGCAGGAACTGGAAGCAGGACTGGCGGGTCTACCGGTGGATCGAGATCGTCCGGTCCGCCTATGTCGATCTCGACCGCCTGGTGACCGGAGCCGACCTGGACGCCCCCAACGTCCGCCGGGCCGTGGACTCCTACGCGATGACCCTGGCCGCCGCCACCGCCTCCCTGGGCCTGCCCACCCGCCCCCGGGCGAACCCGTGGCATCTGCACGCGGGTGCACGCGGTCTTCGACCTCGACCCGCCGTGAGGTCGAGCGGTGGCCCGGCGCCCGGTGCGTAGGCTCGGCGGCATGGGTGAGGGCGGGTTGCGTGAGCGCAAGAAGCGGCGGATGTACGAGAGCGTGTCCGACATCGCCGTCGGGCTCTTTCTGGAGCGCGGGTTCGACGCCGTGTCGGTCGCGGAGGTCGCCGCCGCGGCCGAGATCTCCAAGCCGACGCTCTTCCGGTACTTCCCCGCCAAGGAGGACCTCGTCCTGTACCGGATCGCCGATCACGAGGGCGAGGCCGCGCGGGTGGTGGCCGGCCGGGCGCGGCCGGTCGACGCGCTGCGGCTGCACTTCCTCGACGGCCTGGAGCGGTGCGATCCGATCACCGGGCTCAACGACGACCCGCGGGTGCGCGCCTTCTACGCCCTCCTCTACGGCACCCCGTCCCTGGTCGCCCGCATGTACGCCTACCTGGAGCGCTCGGAGGCCGCGCTCGCCGAGGCGCTCGGCGACGACCTGGACGCGCGGCTGGCGGCCGGCCAGATCATCGCCGTACGACGGGTCCTCGCGCAGGAGAACTGGCGGCGGATCGTGGCGGGGGAGCGGGTGGCCGAGGTGCGGGCGGACGCGGTGGCGGCGGCGGAGCGGGCGTTCGCGCTGCTGGCGGCCGGGCTGCCGCGGTTCGCCTGACAACCGAGCCCGAGCGCCGAGCCTCGGCGCCCGCGCCTGACAGCCGAGCCCGAGCGCCCAGCCTCAGTGCCGCGCCTGACAGCCGAGTCCGAGCGTCCCTCGCGAGTGTTCGCGCCTCGACGCCGTGCCCGGCGTGGCGCGCGGAGCGTCCCGCCGTAGAGACCGGGTTAAAAATGTTACCCGGTCACGTTATTTCGGTAGTGTGCCCTCATGACGTCGACCGACCACGACCTCGAAAGCCCGCTCAGGGACTCCCTCCGCCGCGAGCGGGCCCACCACGACCGCTGCCGGGCCGCCCTCGCCGCCATGATCGACGGAGCCCAGGAGCAGGTCGTCACCGGCGAGGACGTCTCCGCCTCCGGTGCCGACGCCGAAGTCCTCGGACACCACCTGCGCAGCCAGGCCAAGGAGCTGCGGGAACTACCCGAAGGCCCCTTGTTCTTCGGCCGGTTGGACTTCGCCCGGAGCGCCGACGCCGGCGACCACGCCGGCCAGCGCTACCGCATCGGACGGCTGCGGATCACCGAGCACCCCGCCGCCCCGCCCCTCGTCGTCGACTGGCGCGCCCCCGTCTCCCGCGCCTTCTACCAGGCGAGCGCCCGCGACCCGCAGGGCGTCGCCGTGCGGCGCCGGTTCGGCTGGGCCCCCGGCAGCCGCGGCGACTCCGCCGACCTCACCGGGCTGGAGGACGAACACCTGGACGGGCCGGAGCCCCGCGAGGACTCCGAAGCGGGCGTCCGCCCGAGCGGCATCGTCGCCCGTGAGATCGAGCGGCCACGGGTCGGACCCATGCGGGACATCGCCGCGACCATCCAGCCCGACCAGGACCACCTCGTCCGCGGGGACCTGTCCCTCTCCGTGTGCGTGCAGGGCGCCCCCGGCACCGGCAAGACCGCGGTCGGCCTGCACCGGGCCGCCTACCTGCTCTACACGCACCCGCAGCGCTTCCGTCGCGGCGGACTGCTGATCCTCGGGCCCAACCGGACCTTCCTCTCCTACATCGCGGAGGTTCTGCCCGCCCTCGGCGAGACGGGCGTACGGCAGTCCACCGTCCAGGACGAGATCGCCCGGCGGCCGGTCACCGGAGCCGACGCGGAGCGGACCGCCGTCGTCAAGCACGACGCCCGGATGGCGGAGGTGCTGCGCCGGGCGCTGTACGCGCGCGTGTCGGCCGACGCCGTCGCCCCGCTCGTGGTCGCCGACGGCACCTACCGCTGGCGGGTGGGGAGCGGCGAACTGGCGCGGATCGTCACGGCCGTCCGGGCCGAGGAGCCGCCGTACGGCGTGGGGCGGGAGCGGGTCCGCAGCCGGGTCGCGCGCAGCCTCCAGGCGCAGGCCGAGCGGCGCGCCGGACCGCAGACCAACGCCTGGGTGCGGACGGTCTCTCGGGCACGGACGGTGACGGCGTTCGTCGACACCGTCTGGCCGCGCGTGGCGCCCGAGGAGGTCGTCGCCGAACTCCTCGCCGACGAGCAGGCGTTGGCGCGGGCCGCCGACGGGCTGCTGGACGCCGGCGAGCAGCGGGCCCTGCTGTGGGCGCGGCCGCCCCGGTCGTGGAAGTCGGCCCGCTGGTCGGCCGCCGACCTCGTCCTCCTCGACGAGGTGGCCGGACTCGTCGAGCATCCGGAGGGCTACGGCCATCTCGTCGTCGACGAGGCCCAGGACCTCTCCCCGATGGAGTGCCGGGCCATCGCCCGCCGCGCCGCCTTCGGCTCGCTGACCGTCCTCGGCGACCTGGCCCAGGGCACCACACCGTGGGCCGCCCGGTCATGGCGGACGACCCTGCGCCACCTCGGCAAGCCGGACGCCGCCGTGATCCCCCTGACCACCGGGTTCCGGGTCCCCGAGGCCGTCGTGGCCCTCGCCAACCGTCTGCTGGAACGCCTCGACGTGGACGTCCCGGCGGGCCGCTCCCTGCGCCGGGACGGGGAGTTGCGACTGACGCGGGCGGCGGCGGACGCGGTACCGGACGCGGTCGTGACCGCCGTACGGGACGCCCTGGCCGGGGAGGGGTCCGTCGGGGTCGTCGCGGCCGACGCGGAGGTCGGCCGGCTCCGGGCGGCCCTCGACGCGGCCGGCGTCGAAGCGGCGGGCCCGGACGACCTCGGCGCCCGGGTGGCCGTCGTGCCGGCGAGCCTCGTCAAGGGTCTCGAGTACGACCACGTCGTCGCCGTCGAACCGGCGGCGATCGCGGAGGCGGAGCCGCGCGGCCCGCACCGGCTGTACGTCGTGCTCACCCGGGCGGTGTCGCGCCTGGAGGTGGTCCACGCGCGGCCCCTGCCGTTCTGACCCCTGGGGCGCGCCGCGCAGGCGAACGGTGGTTTCGCGGGCCGCGGGCTTCACCGCGTGTCCGTTTTGGGCGATGCTGTTGCTCGATGCTCCTCTTCCTCGACGTCGACGGGACGCTGATCCCCTTCGGGGCGGCCCGGCCGTACCCGCGCTACACGGCGCCCGCCGCCGGCGCCGCCCGGCCCGCCGCGCACCCCCTGCTCACCCGCGTCGACCCGCGACTCGGCCGCCGGCTGGAGGCGCTGGGCTGCGAGCTGATGTGGGCCACGACCTGGCTGGAGGAGGCCAACGCCGTGCTCGCGCCCTGGCTCGGACTGCCCCCGCTGCCCCTGGTGGACTGGCCCGACGAGGACGAACCGCCGGGCGCGCTGCACTGGAAGACCCGCCCCCTGGTCGCCTGGGCGGCCGGCCGCCCCTTCATCTGGGTCGACGACGAGATCACCCCCGCCGACCGCACCTGGACGGCCGCCCACCATCCCGGCCGGGCCCTCCTCCACCGCGTGGACCACCGCTACGGACTCACCGACCGGGACTTCGCGACCCTGGAGGAGTGGCTCGGCGACCCGCGGTGACACGGCCCGGTACCGCTCACGAGAAGTCGTGGACGGTCCAGTCGGCGAGCGTGCGGTAACCGAGGCGCTGGTAGAGGGCGTTGCTGGTGGGGTTGGCCAGGTCCGCGAACAGGACGACGTCCCGCGCGCCCGCCGCCAGCGCCGCCCGGCTCACCTCCGCCGCCACGGCACCCGCGTACCCGCGGCCCCGCAGGTGGGCCGGGGTGTAGACGACGTCCACCTGGATCTGGCCGCCGATCATCGGGTTCATGCCCGCTACGGAGACGGCGGTGCCGTCCGGGGTCTCCCACAGCGTGTAGGTCTTGTCGGCGAAGCGGGTGCCGGCCCAGGTGCCGGCGTCGATGCCGACCTCCTCCCCGACGGCCCTGGCGAACTCGCCGCACCAGAACATGGCCTGCTCCAGGTCCTGTTCACCCAGGACGCGGCCCCGGCCCGCCGGCAGCGGCTGAGGTGGGGTCAGCGTGCCGAGGCGGTACAGACGCAGCTGTGTGTCGCGGAGCGACGGCGTCGCCCCGGTGTGCCTCTGCCACGCCTCGGCGAACGCGGCGGCGGTGTCGCGGTCCGCGCTGACGCGGGAAAGGGAGTGGCCGAGCGTGGCCAGGCGGACGGCGAGGGATTCGGCCTGTTCGGGCGTGAGCGGGGACAGGCCGAGACCGCGGGGCGGGAGGCGGTAGAAGGTGGCGTGCACCGCACCCGCACGCTCCAGCACGCCGAAGACCGGAGCTTCCGTGCCGAACGCCTCGGCCCCCCGGACGCGCACCCGCTCGGCCCAGGTCAGCTGCATGACGTGCCGACCGGGCCGGGAGCGCAGGAAGTCTCCGGCCCGGGCGAGGAAGTCGTCCACGTCTTCGGTCAGGTACCAGTCGTCAGGTCGCATGCTGCATGATCCCCGCACCGCGGAGGCCCCGAAAGGTTTTCCGCCAGACCGGGGTACGCCGGACCGGAGCGCCTGAACGGGGAGCGCCTGGACGGGAAACCAGGGACGGGGCACGGGAGTCGGGGCACAAGGGACAGGCGGCGTGGGGCCGGGATGAGCGAGCCCTCCGTGGGTACGCGCCACCTTGGGTACGCGCGGCCTGCGTGTCCGGCAAGGTGTGCGCCCCACCCGCGGGCCCCGGGGCCGAACGGGTGGCCCCGCGCCGCCGTGCGAGTGGCGTGGCGCACTATTGCAAGCAGATGCTTGCAATAGTTAGCGGCGATGCGGCAGGGTGGAGCCATGGCATCGCTCAACGTCGGCAATCTCGGTGAGTACCTGCGCGAGCAGCGGCGCACGGCGCAGCTGTCGCTGCGGCAGCTCGCCGACGCCGCCGGGGTGTCCAATCCCTATCTGAGCCAGATCGAGCGCGGGCTGCGCAAGCCGAGCGCGGAGGTGCTGCAGCAGGTCGCGAAGGCGCTGCGGATCTCCGCCGAGACGCTGTACGTGCGGGCCGGCATCCTCGACGCCGAGCGGGACCGGGACGAGGTGGAGACACGCGCGGTCATCCTCGCCGATCCCACGCTGACCGAGCGGCAGAAGCAGGTGCTGCTCCAGATCTACGAGTCCTTCCGCAAGGAGAACGGATTCGAGATCGCCGTAGGGGACGCGGGGCAGGACATACCGCGGGACACCGCGGTGAGCGAGCACACGCAGAGCGACACCGTCGTACGGCCCGTTCGCACGGTCGACGGCGGCACCGGCACGGCGAGACGTGCCGGCGGTACCGCGACCACCGACATCGATCCGCAGCAGACGGCCGGTTGAGCCGGACCAGGGCACCGGCCGCCTGACCGCGGACCTTCATCAACCCTCAGCCGAAAGAATTCACGGGAGGACCCTCACCATGGCCATCACCGACGATCTGCGCAAGACCTTCAGCGACCCGACCCCGTTCTACTTCGCCGCCGGCACGGCCGACCTGGCCCTGCAGCAGGCCAAGAAGGTGCCCGGTCTGGTGGAGCAGCTGCGCGCGGAGGCGCCGGCCCGTATCGACGCCGTCCGCGGCACCGACCCGAAGGCCGTGCAGGAGAAGGCCGCCGCCCGCGCCAAGGAGGCGAGCGCCAAGGCCAAGGAGGCCCAGGAGAGCCTGCAGGCCAGGGTCGGCGAGTTCTTCGGCGCCCTCGACGGCGACCTGAAGAAGCTGGGCAGCACGCTCGACGCGGACCTCAAGAAGCTCGGCGAGTCCGCCCAGGACATCGCGCTGCGCGGTGTCGGCGTCGCCGCCGAGTACGCCGTGAAGGCCCGGGAGACCTACGAGAAGGTCGCCGAGCACGGCGAGCAGGCCGTGCGGACCTGGCGTGGCGAGGCCGCCGAGGAGATCGAGGAGCTCGCCATCGCCGTCGAGCCGAACGACGCGCCGGCCCCCGTCAAGGTGGAGACGCCCGTCGCGAAGCCCGTCGTGGTCAGGCCCGAGCCCGCGGCGGCCAAGAAGCCCGCCGCGAAGAAGACCCCGGCTCCGGCTCCGGCCCCGACCCCGGTGCGCAAGCCCACCGCCAAGAAGACGACGCCGCCCGCCAAGTAGGGCGACGGGGCGATGACACGGGCCGGGCACTCCTGGAGTGCCCGGCCCGTTCTCCGGGTAACGGGCTTCCGGGACCGGGTACGGTGACCGCGTGAAGACAAGCCGAATCGGGTGGTGGACGTTGTGCTGATGCAGGGGTTCGCAGGGTTCATGTGGCTGCTGAGTGTCGCCATGATCCTGTTCAGCGGCTTCGCACTGCTCGACGCGGCCGTGCGCCGCGAGGACGGCTACCGCGCCGCCGACAAGCAGACCAAGCCGTTCTGGCTGATCATCCTGGCGATCGCGTTCGTGGTGAGCCTGATCTTCCCGATCCTGTCGTTCCTGCCGATCATCGGCCTCGTCGCGTCCATCGTGTACATGGTCGACGTGCGCCCCGCCCTGCGCGGACTGCCGGGGGGCGGCCGCAGCCGCCGCGGCGGCGGCTCCAGCAGCGACGGACCGTACGGGCCGTACAACGGCGGACGGTGACACCCGGGGGCCGCGCGGCCCCCACGCCGTAGGACCGCGAGCCGGCGCCCCAGGGCGCCGGCTTTTCGCGTGCGGCGACCCGGCCCGCGCTCACCCGCGGTGTCCGTGCTCCGGCCGGCGGGTCAGGGGGTGCGGTCCAGGAGCACGACCGCCACGTCGTCGGTCAGCTCCCCGCCGTTCAGGTCGCGGACCTCGTTGACGGCGGCCCGCAGCAGCTCCTCGCCGCGCAGGCCCTCGGCCAGCTGGCGGCGGACCATCTCCACCATGCCGTCCTGGCCGAGCCGTTCCCGGCCGCGGCCGATGTGGCCCTCGATCAGACCGTCGGTGTAGAGCATCAGGCTCCACTCGGCCCCCAGCTCGACCTGCGTGCGCGGCCAGCGCGCGCCCGGCAGCAGACCGAGTGCCGGGCCGTTGTTGTCGTACGGCAGCAGCTTGGCCGGCCGGCCCGGGCGGGCTATCAGCGGCGAGGGATGACCCGCCAGGCACAGGCCCGCGCGACGGCCGTCCGGCGCGATGTCGACCGTGCACAGCGTCGCGAAGATCTCGTCGTCCGAGCGCTCGTGTTCGAGGACCTGCTGCAGGGTCCCCAGCAGCTGGTCCCCGCACAGGCCGGCCAGGGTCAGCGCCCGCCAGGCGATGCGCAGCTCGACGCCGAGCGCCGCCTCGTCCGGCCCGTGGCCGCAGACGTCGCCGATCATGGCGTGCACCGTGCCGTCCGGGGTGCGGACGGTGTCGTAGAAGTCGCCGCCGAGCAGGGCGCGCGAACGCCCCGGGCGGTAGCGGGCCGCGAAGCGCAGCGAGGAACCCTCCAGGAGGGGCGTGGGCAGCAGGCCCCGCTCCAGCCGGCGGTTCTCCTGGGCGCGCAGGCGGCCCTCGGCGAGCCGCCGCTCGGCCGTGTCGGAACGCTTGCGCTCGACGGCGTAGCGGATGGCGCGGCTCAGCAGCCGGGCGTCCAGCTCGTCCCGGAACAGGTAGTCCTGGGCGCCCACCCGCACCGCCTCCGTGCCGCGTTCGGCGTCGCCGGAGTCGGTCAGCGCGAGGACGGCGTGCCGGGGGGCGAGCCGCAGCACGTGCCGCAGCACGGCCAGTTCCTCGTCGTCACCGGGCAGGCCGGGGACGGTCAGCGCGAGGTCCAGCAGGATGCAGTGGACGTCGTCGGTGAGCAGCCGCTCGGCCTCGGTGAGGTTGCGCGCGGTACGGATGCGGAACGGCCGGCCGGCCGCGTCCCGGAGTTCGGGCACGGCGGCGGAGCCGCCCGGGTCGTCCTCGATCAGCAGGAGCGTCAGGTGGGGCTGAGTGGGGCCCTGGGTGGTGCCGGCCGTCTTCTCGGCCGTCTTCTCGGCCGGGGTGGCTTCGGTGCGCGGGGCCTCTTCCCTGAAGCGGCCGCTCGGTGACGCGGCCGGCGCCTGACCACTCTCCACGGCCGGGATCGCTCTCTGCCGCGGTACGGGTACGGGCATCGTCTTGGGTTCCTTCCCTCCCCCCGAGGGCATGGCGGGGCGAGGGACCTCGACCCACCGACGGGGACCATAGCGGTAGTCGGCGCCGCAGCGGAATGGTGTGAGACGGGGCGCACGGGCGTCCGCCACTGTCATATGCCGCGGTCGGTAACGCAGTTGGACTGGTCAGGGGTGTCGCCGCAATGACGAACGTCACGTCGGCGGCAGGCCGGGCGTGGGGCAGATCACGTGGCGGGGTTCACCGTGACGAGGAGCCCGGTTCACCTGGTGCGTATGCCCGTTCAGCCGTCACGCATGCGGCGCGCGGTGGCGATGGAGGGTTGTGACCGTACGGCCCCGACGCGTCCCCGCGTGGGGCGCCGGCCCCCGGCCGGCCCGCCGCCCGCCCTCACGCGTCCGGCCGTACGACCCCGAGTATCGGCATGGAACCGGCCCCCGCCACCGTCACCGTGCGGCCGGGCCGCGGGGCGTGCACGATCGCGCCGTCCCCCACGTACAGGGCGACATGGCTGGCGTCGGCGAAGTAGATGACCAGGTCACCGGGGCGCATGTCCTGCACGGCGACGTGCGGCAACTGCTTCCACTGCTCCTGCGAGGTGCGCGGGACGGGGTGCCCGGCGTGCGCCCACGCCTGCGAGGTCAGGCCGGAGCAGTCGTACGTCCTCGGGCCCTCGGCGCCCCACTCGTACGGCTTGCCCAGCTGCGCGGTGGCGAACTCGACCGCCTTCTTGCCCTGCTCGCTGGCGCTGCCGTGGCTCTCGTCGAGGACTCCGGTGTCGAGCCAGGTGGTCTGCGCCCGGTGGGCGGCCGCCTCCTCCAACTCGGCGAGGCGCTCCTTCTCCTTCTTCTCCAGCCGCGATTCCAGCTCCTCGGCCGCCGCGATCCGCTGCTCGACCCTCTTGGTGGCCGCGGCCTTGGCCTTGCGGCCCGCCTCCAGCTTCTTCCACTGGGCGGAGGCGTCCTTCGCGTACAGCTCCAAGTCCTGCTGGGTGCGGGTCATCTCGCCGAGGAGTCCCCTGGCCGCGTGCTGGCCCTGGAGCACCCGGCCCGCGCCGTCGAGGAACTCCTGCGGGTTGTCGCTCAGCAGCAGATGGGCCTCGTCAGGCAGGCCGCCGCCGCGGTACTGGGCGCGGGCCGCGGCGCCCGCGCGGTCCTTCAACTCGGCCAGTCTCTCCTGGCCCTTGACGATCTTCTTCGCCAGCTCGACCAGCTGGGCGGACTGCCGTTGCGCCTTCTCCTCGGCCGCGTTGTACGCGTCGGTGGCGACGGCGGCCTCGTGATACAGCCTCTCCAGCCGCTCGCGGACGGCCTCCAGGTCCCTGTTCGGGGGGAGCGCCGCAGCGGTGCCCGAACCGGCCGCCGGTGTCGCCGCCGGTGTCGGTGTGGGGTCCGGGGCGGCGAACGCCGCGCCCGGTGCCGCGAGGACGGTGACCGCGCACACCACCGCCACGGCCGCGGTGATCAGCCCGCGCCTGCCCGCTCCCATATCCCTGCCCCCGCATTCCTTGGGCCGCAACCTGATTTACCGTCAGTAACTTACGGACGCCCGGGGATCGTGCCATGTCGTCGCGCAAAGCGACAGAGGTACCGCAAGGCCGCGCTCGGCGGATCCCTTCCCCTCCCTCCCGGCGGCACGACGATCTCCCCGCCTGTGTGACGAACGACTCACGGAGATCGTTCCCCGCAGGTCGGGTGAGGGGCAGGAGCGGTCGGTGGGTTCAGCCGCGCGGGGCCAACGCCTCCCAGCGCACGGTCACTTCACCCTGGCGCCACCGCCCCGGCCCGTCCGTCACCGGCCAGTCGGCGGCCACCTCCCGCACCGCCCGGATCCAGCGCTGCCGGGCGCCGTACGACACGTAGGGAGCGGCGGCCGCCCAGGCGCGGTCGAAGTCGCGCAGGAACGCGTGCACCGGTTCGCCGGGGACGTTGCGGTGGATGAGCGCCTTCGGCAGCCGCTCGGCCAGGTCCGAGGGGCGCTCCAGTGAGCCGAGCCGGGTGGCGAAGGTGACCGTGCGCGGACCCTCCGGGCCGAGCGCCACCCACACGTGCCGGCGCCCGATCTCGTCACAGGTCCCCTCGACCAGCAGCCCGCCCCGGGAGCCGGCCGCCGGATCGGCCGGCGCGAGCCGCGCCCGCAGCCGCTCCCAGACGGCGGCGACCTCCGTCTCGTCGTACTGCCGCAGGACGTTGGCCGCCCGGATGAGCAGTGGCCGCTGGGGGAGGGGGATCTCGAAGCCGCCGTGCCGGAAGGTGAGTCCGTCGCGCTCGTAGGGCTTCGCGGCGGCGACCCGCGCGGGTTCGATCTCGACGCCGACCACCCGCGCGCGGGGGGCGGTCTCCCGCAGCCGGGCGAGCAGTTCGACGGCCGTCCAGGGGGCCGCTCCGTAGCCGAGGTCGACGGCGACGGGGTCGGCGGCGCGGCGCAGTTCCGCGCCGTGCGTGGCGGCGATCCAGCGGTCCATGCGGCGCAGCCGGTTGGGGTTGGTCGTCCCGCGTGTCACCGTGCCCACGACGGGGCTCCCCCCGCCCGGGCGGAGCCGGGAGTAGGTGAGGGCGGCTGGGCGGGCTGTCATGCGTACGAGGGTATGCGGGTACCCGGCGCGGGCCGTGAATCGTCGGACGCGGGACGCGCGGACGGGATCCGAACCGCGACCTCGCGGGCACGAACGCGCGCGAGCGCATGCGCCCTGCCCGCGCGCGCCCGACCGGGCGGGGCCACGTCGACCCACGCAGGGAGCCCTCGAACGGTTGAGCGAGGTTCGGTAATGATTCGGCAAATACGGGGAGGCGGGAAATGGAGCGGCGTCCTCCGGTGTTGCAAGCCCCTGGGGGGTGCCCCACGCCCTCCGACAGGCATGTCCGCAGCAAGGAGGAACGCCACGTGAGCCAGTACGTCAGCAGGCTCGGGCGGCGCTCCCCGGCGGCACCGTCCCGGCTCAGGCTGCACCGCCGGCCTCGGCGGGTGGCCATGCTCTCCGTGCACACCTCGCCGCTCCACCAGCCGGGCACCGGTGACGCCGGCGGCATGAACGTCTACATCGTGGAACTCGCGCAGCGCCTCGCCGCGATCAACATCGAGGTCGAGATCTTCACCCGCGCGACCACCGGCGGCCTCGCGCCGACCGTCGACCTCGCCCCCGGCGTCCTGGTCCGCCACATCGACGCGGGCCCCTACGAGGGGCTGGCCAAGGAGGACCTCCCGGCCCAGCTGTGCGCCTTCACGCACGGGGTGATGCAGGCCTGGGCCGGCCACCGCCCCGGCTACTACGACCTGGTGCACTCCCACTACTGGCTCTCCGGTCACGTCGGCTGGCTAGCCGCCCAGCGCTGGGGCGTCCCCCTCGTGCACGCCATGCACACCATGGCGAAGGTCAAGAACGCCAACCTGGCCGACGGCGACACCCCCGAGCCCGCCGCCCGCGTCATCGGCGAGACGCAGATCGTCGCCGCCGCGGACCGCCTCATCGCCAACACCGCCGAAGAGGCCGACGAACTCGTCCGGCACTACGCCGCCGACCACGGCAAGGTCGCCGTCGTCCACCCGGGCGTGAACCTCGAACGCTTCCGCCCCGCCGACGGCCGCGCCGCTGCCCGCGCCCGCCTCGGCCTGCCCCAGGACGCGCTGATCCCGCTCTTCGCGGGCCGCATCCAGCCCCTCAAGGCCCCCGACGTCCTGCTGCGGGCGGTGGCGGTCCTCCTCGACGAGCGCCCCGACCTGCGCCCGAACCTCGTCGTCCCGGTGGTCGGCGGCCTCAGCGGCAGCGGCCTCGCGAAGCCCGAGGGGCTGCAGAAGCTCGCCTCGCGCCTGGGCGTCGCCGATGTCGTACGGTTCTGCCCGCCCGTCGGGCAGGAGCAGCTCGCGGACTGGTTCCGGGCGGCCTCCGTCCTGGTCATGCCGTCCTACAGCGAGTCCTTCGGCCTGGTCGCCATAGAGGCCCAGGCCGCCGGTACGCCGGTGCTGGCCGCCTCGGTCGGCGGCCTCCCGGTCGCCGTACGCGACGGGCAGACCGGTTTCCTGGTCCAGGGGCACCGCCCGGCCGACTACGCGCGCGTGCTGCGCGACTTCGCCGACGATCCCGCGCTGTCGCCCCGCATGGGCGCGGCCGCCGCGCGGCACGCCCAGTCCTTCGGCTGGGACACCGCCGCCGCGGCCACGGCCGACGTTTACACCGCCGCGACCCAGTCCCACCGGCGTCGCGTACGCTCCCACCATGGCTGATGCGAAGACGGCGGCCCAGGTCATCGAGGGCTTCCTGAAGGACGCCGAACTCGACTGGGAGAGCCCCGCTCCCGGCAACTACGTCGTGAAACTCCCCGGCACCCGCAAGCTGTCCACCACCGTCTCGCTCCTGGTCGGCAGACACTCGCTCTCCCTCAACGCCTTCGTGGTGCGCCACCCCGACGAGAACGAGCCGGGCGTCCACCGCTGGCTCCTGGAGCGCAACCTCAAGCTCTACGGCGTGAGTTACGCCGTCGACCCCCTCGGCGACGTCTACGTCACCGGCAAGCTGCCGCTGGGCTCGGTCACCGCGGAGGAGATCGACCGGCTCTTCGGCCAGGTGCTGGAGGCGGCCGACGGAAGCTTCAACACCCTTCTGGAGCTCGGTTTCGCCTCCGCGATCCGCAAGGAGTACGCGTGGCGCGTCTCGCGCGGTGAGTCGACCCGCAACCTGGAGGCGTTCGCCCACCTGACCCAGCGCCCGGCCGACTGATCACCGGCCTTCGTCAGCCGGTACGCCGGTGAGCGTCCGCGGAGTGGCGGTCACCCCGCCCCCGTCCGCGTGTACCGTCCCGGCGTCACCCCTACCAACTTCCTGAAGTGGCGGGTGAGATGGGACTGGTCGAAGAAACCGGTCGCCGTGGCCACCTCGCCCGGCGGACGGCCGTCGAGCAGCAGGCGCCGGGCCCGGTCGACCCGGCGGGACGTCAGGTACTGGTGCGGGGCGATGCCGTAGGCGCCGCTGAACGCCCGTACGAGATGCGCGGGATGGGCGTGCACGAGTCCCGCGGCCTCCTCCAGGCCGATCCCGTCCACGACGTGCTCGTCGAGCAGCTCCCGCAGCCGGCGGGCGAGCGCCGGGTCGGGGCGCGGGGTGCCCGCCCCCGTGGCCGGCCGCAGTACGGCGCGCAGCCGCTCGGCGATGAGCGTCAGCCGGCTCTCCGCCTCCAGCTCGTCACCGGGGTGCGTCATCGCGGTGTGCAGCCGGCCGACGCGCCGCCGCAGCACGGGGTCCCGCAGGTCGGGCGCGTCCACGGCGGCCCCGACGAGGTCGGTGCCGAGCCGGCTGTCGTCGAGGTACAGCACCCGCTTGCGGAAGCCGTGCGGGGTGGCGGGGGAACCGTTGTGCGGGACGTGCGGCGGCAACAGGGACACGGTGTCGTGCGGGGTGCCGTGCTCGTGCCGGTCGAGGTCGTACCGTACGGCGCCGTCGTCCACGATGAGCAGCGTCCACGCGTCGTGGACGTGCATCGGGTAGGCGTACTCGGTGAAATGGGCGTGGAACACCTCGACGACCCCCGGGATGCGGGGGCGCCACGCGGTGACCTCACGCTGAGCGGCCATGCAAAGAACGTACAAGACGGCGTCGGACCCCGGTCGGCAGTCTCAAGGCATGAACGCAGGCACACACCCCGAACCCATGATCCGCTTCGACACCAAGATCGCCGTCCTGCTGCGGGACGACCTGGAGACCTGGCAGCGTCTGAACGTCACCGCGTTCCTGGTGAGCGGCCTCGGCACGGAGGTCCCGGAGGTGATCGGCGAGCCGTACGAGGACGCAGGCGGAGTGCGGTACCTGCCCATGTTCCGCCAGCCGGTCCTGGTCTTCGAGGGCGACAAGGAGACGCTGAAGGCCGCGCACACGCGCGCGCTGTCCCGCGCGCTGCCCCGGGCCCTCTTCACGTCGGACCTGTTCGCCACGGGCAACGACCGTGACAACCGGGCGGCGGTGCGGGCCGTGGGCACGGCGGAACTCGACCTGGTGGGACTCGCGGTGCACGGCCCGAAGAACGCGGTGGACAAGGTCCTGAAGGGCGCGCGGATGCATCCGTGAGGGGACCGGGGCGCGGGCCCGCCGTGCTCAGGGAGCGGCGGGAGCGGGGTGACCGTCGGCCGGGGCCGGGGCGGGGACCGGTGCGTGTACCGGTGGCGGTGCCGGTGCGGTCGCCGCCGTCCTCACGGCCGGCGTTGTGGGCACCTCGTCCGGCAGCCGTCGCATCAGGAAGCCGTATCCGACGGCCGCGGCGGTGCCGACCAGCGCGCACAGCCCCCACAGCCAGTCCGCGCCGAACCGGTCGATGACGAACCCGGACATGAGGGGGGCCACCAGGCCCGCGACGGACCAGGACAGGGTGTAGACGCCCTGGTAGCGGCCGCGCCCGTGGACGGGGGAGAGGCGGACGACGAGACCCGTCTGCGTGGGCGCGTTGACGATCTCGGCCAGTGTCCACACGCACACTGTGAGGGCGAAGACGCCGACGGACCCGGCGAGCGCGGTGAGCCCGAAGCCGTAGCCGGCGAGCAGGGACGAGACGACCAGCAGCCGTCTGGGATCCCGGTGTTCGATGAGACGGGTGACCGGGATCTGCAGCACGACGATCAGGACACCGTTAACGCCGATCGCCATGCCGTAGTCGGCGGGGGTGAAGCCGGCCTCGCCCATGGCGACCGGCAGCCCGACGGCGCCCTGCTGGAAGACCAGGGCGACCAGGAAGCACAGTCCGACGACGCTCATGAAACGCCCGTCGCGCAGCACGGTGCCGAGTCCGACGCCGGTCACGGCCTCCTTGCCCACCGGTACGGCGGGCCGCGACTCGGGCAGCTTCAGGAAGACCACGACCGCGCACAGGGCCGTCATCCCCGCCTCGACGAGGAACCCGGCGCGGTAGCTGTACTCGGCGACGAAGCCCGCGCCCATGGAGGAGACGGCGAACCCGAGGTTGATGGCCCAGTAGTTCAGCGAGAAGGCACGGACGCGGTCCTCGGGGCGCACGATGTCGGCCATCATCGCCTGCACGGCCGGCCGCGAGGCGTTGGACGTCATGCCGACAAGGAAGGCGACACCGGCGATGGCGACCGGGTCGTGCACGAAGCCGAGCAGCGCGACGGACGCGGCCGTCGACGCCTGGGCGACGAGCAGGGTGGGCCGCCGCCCCAGCCGGTCCGCGAGCACCCCGGCGACGAGCGAGGAGACGACCCCGCCGAGCCCGTGCAGCGAGGCGACGAGACCGGCGTACGAGGCGGAGTAGCCGCGGTCCAGGGTCAGATACAGCGCCATGAAGGTGGCGACGAACGCGCCGAGCCGGTTCACCAGGGTGCTGATCCACAGCCACCAGAACGCCCGGGGAAGACCGGAGACACTCTCGCGGGCGGCACGTCTCAGGGCGGCGACGGACATGACGGATCCCCCACGGATGTCAGCGATGTAAGCGGCTCAGGCGGTAGGCACACATTACGAAGGGGGCGTCGGGGCAGGCCACCCGATTAACAGATCCCGTCAACCGTCCGTCCCTCGAGCGGACGCGCAGGCGGTCGAAGCCTTCCATTACGCTCATACGCATGGCCGACGCACCGTACAAGCTGATCCTCCTCCGCCACGGCGAGAGCGAATGGAACGCGAAGAACCTGTTCACCGGCTGGGTGGACGTCAACCTCAACGAGAAGGGCGAGAAGGAGGCAGTCCGCGGCGGTGAGCTGCTCAAGGACGCCGGCCTGCTCCCCGACGTGGTCCACACCTCGCTCCAGAAGCGCGCCATCCGCACCGCGCAGCTCGCCCTGGAGTCCGCCGACCGCCACTGGATCCCGGTCCACCGCAGCTGGCGCCTCAACGAACGCCACTACGGCGCCCTCCAGGGCAAGGACAAGGCGCAGACCCTCGCGGAGTTCGGCGAGGAGCAGTTCATGCTCTGGCGCCGCTCCTACGACACCCCGCCGCCGCCCATCGAGGACGGCTCGGAGTTCTCCCAGTCGGACGACCCGCGCTACGCGACCATCCCCCCGGAGCTCCGCCCCCGCACGGAGTGCCTGAAGGACGTCGTCATCCGGATGCTCCCGTACTGGTACGACGGCATCGTCCCCGACCTCCTCACCGGCCGCACGGTCCTGGTCGCGGCCCACGGCAACAGCCTCCGCGCCCTCGTCAAGCACCTCGACGGCGTCTCCGACACCGACATCGCGGGCCTGAACATCCCCACCGGCATCCCCCTCGCCTACGAACTGGACGCCGACTTCAAGCCCCTCACCCCGGGCGGCACCTACCTCGACCCGGACGCGGCAGCGGCAGCGATCGAGGCGGTCAAGAACCAGGGCAAGAAGAAGTAAGCAGAGCCGAACAAGCCCCCTACCTGCGGTTTCTTCGCGGCTAGGGGGCTCGTTGCTGCGCTGGGGCCGTCGCTGGGCCGTGGCGCTTAGATACGGGTGATCGTCATGCGAACCGAAACGACGAGCGCCACCAGGGCGGCGACTGCTACGTCAGTGTCGGCCCGAACGCCCAGCCAAGCGCCGCAATCATGGCTGGAGAACCCGAGCTTCCCAAGCTGAGAGCGCGAGTTCGATTCTCGTCACCCGCTCCATGATGAAACCCCCAGGTCGATGACCCGGGGGTTCTTTGTTGTCCAGACCGGTGGGCGGGGCGCGCACCACAACCGCACCATAAGGCGGAGCTACGCGCCCGTGGGTTCCTCGTTGTGGTGCGCGGCGTTGCCCTTGTGGTGCTTCTCCCGCTCGGCGCGGACAAGGTCATCCAGCTCGGAGGCGACCTCGCGTTGCCGCTCCTCGTCGGGTGCTGATGATGGATCAGCGCGGCTCTCCCTTGCCGGCCTGGTCGTAGGTGTATGTCTCGGTCCAGCCGCGGGCGTGCCCGTCTGTGACGCGGCACATCGTGTCCAGCTCGAAACGGCGGGTGCCCGCGGTGAGCTCACGGATCTCTGTCAGACAGCCGTCGCCGCGGTAGGCATGGACGCGGTGCTGAATCAGGTTCTGCGCATCGGCCGAACCTGCGGTGAGGGACCGGCGGTCAGGCGGCCGACCTCATCCCAGGTCTGGGTCAGCAGAACATCGGGACCGAGACGACGCTCCGTCTCGTGTCCGGCAGCATCATGGTGAAGGCCCGGGCGCCCGCCTCCGACCGAAGCTTCGAGGGCCGCCCCAACGCGTCGTACGTCCACGGCGAGACCAGTCCGGATGGAGTCGCGCGGCGAACACAGCGGCCCATGGGGTCGCAGGCGTAAGCCGTGACGCGGTCGTTGACCGTTTCGCCGAAAGAGCGCCCGAGAGCGTCTTCCTGCACTTCCGGCGTGCTTTACGGACAGTCGTGCCGAGGCCCCTGCGGTCGGTCGTCGTCTCACCGGTCCCGACCTGCACCGGGTCTTTGACCGAACTGCCGGCCGACCGGCCCCTGACCGACACCGACTCCCGCCGGGCTGGGCATGCCCTCCGGGGCAAGGAGAGCCGCCGCCCGGCGCCGCCAGGTGCGCACCACGCGAGATGGGGAGCCGCACCGCCACTTCCGTCCGTCGGTGCGACGATATAAAAGTGTACGAAACATCGGAAACCACTCCGCTGCGATCGGCACTGCAGCAGACGGTGACCTCCGTCGACGCCCTGGTCGGCATGGTGTACCTCTTCGACAGGCCCGGCGGCAGCCTGCGTCTGCAACCAGCGCTGACCTGCGGAAATCCGGAGGGTCTCCACCTCGGTGAGGAGCAGGTCAAAGCCGAGACGGCGGCGGCGACCGCTCGGGCGATCCGTGAGCGCACGGTGGTGTGGCTGCCGGCATCTCCCAGCCTGACGTCGGCTTCACTCGCCGGCGTGGCGGCCGTTCCGCTGTGCCGCGACGACGGCACGCTCGGCGCGCTGTCCGTCGTGATCACCCGGCCAGGGCCACCCACCGCCGCGGAGCGAAGCCTTCTCGAAGTGGCCGCACGGTGGATCGCCGACCTGCTGGGGGCCGGCGCCGCTGACCGGCACGCGGCAGCCCCCCTCCAGGCAGCACGGGAAGCCGTGCGGATCGGCGCGTGGGACTGGAACATCCGCACCGGCGACATCGTCTGGGACGAGGAGATGCCGCTCGTGCTCGGCATACCCCCGGACTACTTCGACGGGCGGATCGAGACCTGGCGGGGACTGATCCATCCCGAAGATCTGCCGGCTGTGGTGACCAAGGCGGAGCAGTCGCTGCGCAAGGACGGGGAATACGGCGTAAAACACCGGGTGCTCCGCCCCGACGGCACCGTCGGATGGGTGGAGGCCAGGGGCAGGGTCATCGACGGGGACGACGGCCGTGCGGCCCGTATGGTCGGCCGTCTGTGGGAGACCACCGAGACGCGAGCCGCCATGGACTCGGTCGGCCGGGCCCTGCAGCACATGAGCGACGGCTTCCTCGCCGTCGACTCCGACGGGCGGATCATGTACGTCAACGAGCGGGCCCAGAAGCTCCTCGGTCCCTCGGACGACCTCACCGGCCGCGCGCTGTGGGAACTGCCGACGGTCGCCGTGCCCACCCTCGAATCACGGTGCCGCAGCGCGATGGCGGACCGCGTCGCCACCGGTCTCGACGTACGGTCGCCGACCGACCGGCGCTCGTACCACCTGCGGATCATCCCGGTGCCCGACGGGCTGACGGTCTATCTGACCGATGTCACCGAGAAGCGCGAGATGCAGGCCCGACGCGCCGCCGAGGAGCGGGCAGCCGCCGAGCGCACCGCCCGTATCGGGGACCTGACGAGGACACTCGCCGAGGCGCTCACCGTGCAGGACGTGATCGACGCCGTGGCTGAGCGGTTGCTGCCGCTCGTCGGGGCCACGGGGCTGATCGTGCACGCCGCCAGCCCCGGCGGCGGACGGACGCTCCAGTCGGTCGGCTACCCCCGCTCGTACATCGACCGGCTCCCCGAACGGCCCGAAAGCAACCCTCTCGACCAGGTGCTCGGCGACGGTGTGCCGCGGTTCATCGACTCACCGCAGGAAATGGAGGCCCGCTATCCGGGGCTTGCCTCCTTCGCGGCCCTCGGCGGAAAGCGGGCCTGGGCCTTCCTCCCACTGACGGTCTCCGGGCGCGTCGTGGGCGGCTGCATCATCTCCTTCGAACGGCCGCGCCGCCTCGCGGACACCGAGCGCGGACTGCTGATCGCGCTGAGCGGACTGATCGCGCAGACCCTCGAGCGCGCTCGGCTGTACGACGCCGAGCATCACCGCGCACAGGAGTTGCAGCGCGGTCTGCTGCCACGAGCACTGCCCTTGCTGCCCGCCGTCACGGTCGCCGCCCGTTACCTCCCCGCCAGCGAGGGCACGCTCGGCGGCGACTGGTACGACGTCATCCCGCTTTCCGGCGACCGCGTCGCGCTGGTGATCGGAGACGTCATGGGTCACGGCCTGTCCGAGGCCGCCACCATGGGGCGGCTGCGTACCGCGGTACACACCCTCGCCGGCCTCGAGTTGCCTCCCGACGAGCTGGTCTCGCACCTCAACGACCTGGTCAGCGATCTCGGCGACGACTTCTACGCCACCTGCCTGTACGCCTTGTACGACCCGGCCACCGGTAGTTGCACCGTCGCCAGCGCGGGGCACCCGCCGCCGGCCGTGGTCAGCCCCGACGGCACGGTCCGCCTCCTCGATCTGGCGGCCGACCCGCCCCTCGGGGCTGCCACACCCCCCTTCGAGACCACCGAGCTGGTGCTGCCCGAGGGGAGTCTCCTGGTGCTCTACACCGACGGGCTCGTCGAGTCCGCCCGCCGCGACATGGACACCGGCATCGCGCACCTGACAACCCTCCTCGCCACCACCGCGGGCGCCACTGCGCTCCCGGCCCCCGCGACCGGACCGGGGGCACGGCCGGACGGGCAGGAGCAGACGGAGGAGGCCCACCGCCTGGACCGGCTGTGCGCCTCGCTCACCGCGGCCCTGCTGCCGGAGGGCGAGCAGACCGGCGACGACGCGGCCGTACTCGTCGCCCGGGCCCACGCTCTGGGCCCCGAAGACGTGGCGGTCTGGACGCTCCCGGAAGATCCGATCGCGGCCGGCCAGGCCCGTTCCCATATCCGTCGCCGACTCGCCGAATGGCAGCTCGACGAGCTGGCGATGACGACGGAACTGCTCGCCAGCGAGCTGGTGGGCAACGTCGTACGCCATGCCAGAGGTCCCCTGCAACTGCGCCTGATCCGCAGCCGCAGCCTCATCTGCGAGGTCTCCGACGGAAGCCCTACCACCCCGCGCATCCGCCGCGCCCGGGAAACCGACGAAGGCGGGCGCGGACTGCAACTGGTCGCCATGCTCAGCCAGCGCTGGGGCGTGCGCTACACATCCGACGGCAAGTGCATATGGACCGAGCAACCGCTGCCGGGGCCCCTGCCTGCGTACACCACGGCCCAGGCACAGGCATGACCACGTGGAGGCACGCCGACGCCCCTCCGCGTCGGACCCGGCCCCAGAGCCCGTTCGCCCGCGTTCTCTGCCCGCCGTCCTTCGAAACCGTGCCCACAGCGTGCCCGTAAGCGCGGACAACCGCGGTCAACAGCGGTGCGATCCGACCGGCACGCTACCCCGCAGGGACGGCATCTGCACAGGTCCGCGTGACAACGCCCCTTCAAGCGCCGCAGCTTCCCAAGCTGATGGCTCAGCACCGTCATAGCGGCCCGGCCGTCGTGGCTCTCTCTGGTCGACGGCAAGGGCAGCGTGGCCAAGGCCGGTGGGGGTGTAGCGAGGCATACGCGTGCGTGGTCGGTCGGCGCACCCGGCATCGTGGCTGGCTGTCGCCAGCTGAGGTTCAGACGGGGCGCATCGAGGGTGCCGGCCGTCAAGTGAGTGTGGCGTAGCTGGGCCGTCCCTGGGCCGTCCGACGTCGCTCGACAGTGGCCAATGACGACCAACAACGACCACTAGGCGCACGAGTCCCCCGCCCCTGAGCAGCGAAAACGCAGGTCACCAAGATCCCCGGCAAGACCCAGGGCAAGAAGAAGTAAGTTTGGTGATCATGCCTCCCACCTGCGCATTCGGCGCGGGCGGGAGGCGTTTTCATGCGCGGGAACCCCTCTGGGACCTCAGCCCCCTGGTGTTGGGGCCGGAGTGCCCGAGGTACTCCGCGAGACCCTGATCGTGTTGACCGCCCCCGGCGGGCAGTGCTGGAGTCGGCACGTGGACAGCATCCCCGCCAACCGGCGGCTCTGGAACCAGATCAGCAGCGCCTACCAGCACAAGCACGACCCGCAAATCGGCGCCACACCCCGGCTGTGGGGCATGTACTCCGTCCCCGACGCGCACCTGCACGCCCTGGGCGATGTCACCGGCAAGCGCGTCCTCGAACTCGGCTGCGGCGCCGGCCAGTGGTCCAGGGCGCTCGCCGCCGAGGGCGCCACCGTGGTCGGGTTCGACCTGTCCGAAACTCAACTCGCCGCAGCGGCCCGCGCGATGGGAGCGGCCCGCTACCCGCTGGTGCAAGGCGCCGCCGAACAACTCCCCTTCGCCGCCGAGAGCTTCGACCTGGTGTTCTGCGACTTCGGTGGGCTCAGCTGGGCGCCCCCGCACCTGGCCGTCCCGCAGGCCGCACGCGTCCTGGGCCGAGGCGGGCGCCTGGTGTTCAACGTCGCCAGCCCATGGTTCGAAGCCTGCTACGACGAAGCCGCCAGCCGTGTGACCACGACGCTGCAGCAGGACTACTTCGGGCTGAGCACCATCGCCGAAGGCGACGGCGCGACCAGCTATCAGCTCACCTACGGCGACTGGGTCAAGGTCCTGCGCGGCGCGGGTCTCATCATCGACGACCTCATCGAGCCGCGGCCCGAACTCGGAACACCCAACGGCTACAACGAAACCGACCCACCCGACTGGGCACACCGCTGGCCGGCGGAACTGCTCTGGGTGACCCACAAACCGTAGGTTCCGCCGGGCCGAGACGTGAAGGCATCCCGTCGCCGGACAGGCCCCAGGTAGGCAGAGGGCCGACGCGGATTCGCGGGATGCGCCCGTCGTGCACCGCCGACTCGTAGGTGACGTGGCGCGTACCTGTACGCCCGCGAGCGTCCCGGACTCGTCCCCACAAGGCCGACGGAGGGCGGCGGCGAGGCATACCGGGCGCCCTCGCCGAGAGGGCGCCCCGGGTGGTGGGTGGTCAGGCGGGCGCCTCGCTGCGCGAGTTCGTCGCGGGGACGTCCCGGGTGACCCGGCGGCGGGTTGTCGGGAGGCCGAGGGTGGGGTTGGTGACGCCCCAGGCCGCGCCCTTGCAGACCAGTTCCTTGTAGAGGGCGGCGAGCCGGCCGGTCAGGGCCGCGCGGACGGGGCGGTCGTCGGCGGTGACGTACTGGATCAGGCCCTCCTTGCGGCCGAGCGAGATGCACTGGTTGTAGTAGCGGAGTGTCACGTTCGGGAGTTTCCCGCCCGTCAGACGGGCCGCGATCGCGTCGGCGGCCTGCCACGCCGAGGGGGTGCCCGAGGCGCAGGACATCCGCAGCGGCTCGCCGGTGGAGCCCATGGCCAGGGCCGCGTCGCCGATGGCGTACACCTGCGGGTGCGAGACCGAGCGCATGGTGGAGTCGACCACGATCTGTCCGGTGCCGCCGACCTCCAGGGTGGTGGCCGCGGCGATCGGGTGGACGGTGAAGCCCGCGGTCCACACGGTGACCGCGGCAGGGACGGAACGGCCGTCCGCGAGGGTGACCCGGTCGGCCTCCACGCCGGTGACGGCGGCGTGCTCGTGCACGGTGATGCCGAGCCGGTCGACGACCTTCCGCAGGTGGCCGCGGCCCTTGGGGGAGAGCCCGTCGCCGAGACCGCCCCGAGCGGCGAGCGCGACCGCGAGGTCCGGGTGGGCCTCGGCGATCTCGGTCGCGGCCTCCAGCCCGGTGAGGCCGCCGCCGACCACGACCACGGCCTCTCCGCCGTCCAGGCCGGCCAGGCGCTCGCGCAGCCGGAGTGCTCCGGGGCGGGAGGCGATCTCGTGGGCGTGCTCGGTGGCGCCGGGGACGCCCTGGCCGTTCCAGCCGCTGCCGAGGGCGTACACGAGGGTGTCGTACCCCAGTTCCTCCGTGCCGCGCGCGCCGGTGATCGTGACGGTCCCGCGGTCCACGTCGACGCCGGTGACCCTGGCGACCGTCACGTCGACGCCGGTGCCCGCGAACATCTCGGCCAGCGGCCGGGGCGTGAGGTCCTGGCCGGTCGCCAGCTGGTGCATGCGGACGCGCTCGACGAAGTCGGGTTCGGCGTTGACGAGGGTGAGGGCGACATCCTCGGGGCGCAGCCGCCTGGCGAGGCGTCCGGCGGCGATGGCTCCGGCGTATCCGGCTCCGAGGACGACGATGCGGTGCTGCATGTTCCTGCTCCTGTCGTGGGCGGATGTGCCCCTTGAACCGGGCGGCCCGCCGTTTCCTGACAGCGCCCGGTGTGAAGCACCTCACACCGCCGCCGTACGGGTCAGAAGACGGTCAGAAGCGGTTCGCCGTGCCCGGTGGACGTCCAGCGCCGGGTCGCCCGTTCGAGCTTGTCGGGGTTGACCTGGCTGCGGAACGCGGCGATGCCGTCGGCGGTGACCTCCACGCAGATGACGCCGATGACCCGGCCGTCGAGGACGGCCACGAGGGCGGGGCCGCCGTTGGCGGTCGTGGCGTAGACCGCGGGCGACCCGCCGACCAGCGCCCGTTTGGCCTTGCCCGGCTTGAACAGGCCCCGCATGAAGGTCGCGACCGCGAGGGCGCCCTCGAACGCCTTGGCGCGGGCCGGCACCTTGCCGCCGCCGTCGCCGACCGCGACGGCGTCCTCGGTGAGCAGCCGGACCAGCGGCTCGGTCCTCCCGCTCGCGGCGGCCGCGAGGAACTCGTCGAGGATCCGCCGGGCGGCGGCCGCGTCGACCTCGCTGCGCGCCCTGCCGTCCGCGACGTGCTTCCTGGCGCGGTGCAGGATCTGCTGGCCGGCGGCCTCGGTGATGTCGAGGATCTCGGCGATCTCCCGGTGCGGGTAGCCGAAAGCCTCCCGCAGCACGTACACCGCGCGCTCGTTGGGGGAGAGCCGCTCCAGCAGCGCGAGGACGGCGTACGAGACGGATTCGCGCTGTTCGGCGGTGTCGGCCGGGCCGAGCATGGGGTCCCCGGTGAGCAGCGGCTCGGGCAGCCACTCGCCCACATAGGTCTCGCGCCGCGCACGGGCCGAGGTGAGCTGGTTGAGGCACAGGTTGGTGAGGACCTTCGTCAGCCATGCCTCGGGGACCTGGATGTGGCCGATGTCGGCGGCCTGCCAGCGCAGGAACGTCTCCTGTACGGCGTCCTCGGCCTCGCTCGCCGAGCCGAGGAGACGGTAGGCGATGGCCTCCAGGCGGCGCCGGGACGCCTCGAACCGGTCCACATCGTCCACGGTCAGCGCCATGCCCCGGATCCTAACTCCGGCGCGGCGCCCGGGCCCACGCCGCACACCGGCCGGCCCGTGCCCCGCACGTGCTCCCACCTCACACCGGCCGGCGCCAACCGCCGCCCACCTCCACGGCCCCCGCCGAGCACGCCCCCGCCGAGCACAAAGGGCCCCGGCGCTTCCCGCACCGAAGCCCTTCGCCGCCGTAACAAATCCCGTACGGCACCGACGCCGGTGATGCCCGGCGCCGGCGTTGGCACAGACGCCGCTGATGCCCGGCAACGACACCGGCACCGACGCCGTACGTCCGCTACGGTTTCGCGGATCTCCTCACCCGCACTGGCAGGGGTTGCCGGACTGGCAGCCGCAGCCGCAGCCCGAGCCGCAGCCGCACGCGCCGAAGAGCGGGAGGCTTGTGATCTCGGTGGGCTGATCGGTCCGGCGTTCCTGCGTGGGGTCGGGCGCGGGGGTGCTGGGGGATTCGGCCATGGGTCCCTCCTGGAGGCTGGTGCCTGTGCCCATTGGACGCCCGTCCGGCCGGGCGCATCAACGGCGCACGGTGGCTTGCGCGAGGGCGGAGCGGGTCCGTGTCACCCCGCTCCGCCACTCCCACCTCACTCGCCGCGCCCGGCACAGGCCCGGCCGCCGATCACCCCGTGAGGGTCAGGCCCCCTCGACCCCGGCGACGGCCTGGATGTCCTGCTGGACGGCGTCCGCGTGCTCGCCCGTCACCAGGAACACCACGCGCTTGGCCACCGAGACGGCGTGGTCGGCGAAGCGCTCGTAGTAGCGGCCCAGCAGGGTCACGTCGACGGCCGTCTCGATGCCGTGCTTCCACTTGTCGTCCAGCAGGTGCTGGAAGAGCGTGCGGTGCAGCAGGTCCATCTCGTCGTCGTCCTGCTCCAGCTGGAGGGCCAGGTCGACGTCCTTGGTGATGATGACCTCGGCCGCCTTCGCCATCAGGCGCTGGGCGAGCTGGCCCATCTCCAGGATGGTCGCGTGCAGGTCGTGCGGGATGGCCCGCTCGGGGAAGCGCAGCCGGGCCAGCTTGGCGACGTGCTGGGCGAGGTCGCCCGAGCGCTCCAGGTCGGCCGACATGCGCAGGGAGGTGACGACGATCCTCAGGTCCGTCGCCACCGGCTGCTGGCGCGCCAGCAGGGCTATCGCCCGGGCCTCCAGGTCGTGCTGAAGCTCGTCGACCTTCTTGTCGGCCTCGATGACGCTTTCGGCCAGCTTCAGGTCGGAGTCGAGGATGGCCGTCGTGGCGCGCCCGATCGCCGAGCCGACCAGCCGGGCCATGTCCACCAGTCCGTCGCCGATCGAATCCAGTTCCTCGTGGTACGCGTCCCGCATCTGGGTTCCCTCTCCTACGTGATCTTCGGGGGCTCCGGGGGCCGGGGTTCCGGCTGAAAACCGGCGGTGCGATCCCCACGTTCCCACGTTCGGGCCTGTACGCGTCGGTTTCCGGCATCCCAAATGAACCACCTCTGGCTCCTAGGTGAACTCTGGGCGACGAGTGTTCGAGGTCGCACTCGGATGGCTGTGGCCAGGACGGATCCCATGCCTAACCTGGGCGCATGGACGTGAACGCGGCGGTCGCCGCAGCGGCAGCGATCGCCGGGGTGCTCACCGGTGTCATCGCCATGCTGGCGTTCCGCTGGAGCGAACGCGACCAGAAGCGGCCGACCAGGACTTCGCTGCACACGGACCCGGTGCTTCCGCCGGGCGTGGACACGGTCCTGTCCGTGCTCCGCTCCTCGGCCGTGGTCCTCGACGAGGCGGACGCCGTGGTCAAGGCCAGCTCGGCGGCGTACGCCCTCGGACTGGTCCGCGGCGGCAAGCTCTCCGTGGAGCCCATGCTGCTGATGGCCAGGGACACCCGGCGCGACGGGGAGATACGCCAGGTCGAGCTGGACCTGCCGCGGCGCGGCACCGGCCGCGGCGAGGCACTGGCCGTGTCCGCCAGAGTGGCTCCGCTCGGTTCCCGGCTCGTCCTCCTGCTCGTCGAGGACCTCACCGAGGCCCGGCGGATCGAGGCGGTGCGGCGCGACTTCGTCGCCAACGTCAGCCACGAGCTCAAGACCCCCGTCGGGGCGCTGTCCCTGCTGTCGGAGGCCGTCATGGACGCGGCCGACGAACCGGACGCGGTGCAGCGCTTCGCCGGCCGCATGCAGATCGAGGCGACCCGGCTCACCAACCTGGTGCAGGAGCTGATCGACCTCTCGCGGGTCCAGAACGACGACCCGCTGGAGGACGCCGAACCCGTCCGCGTGGACGAACTCGTCGCCGAGGCCGTCGACCGCTGCCGGCACCAGGCCGGCACCAAGCAGATCACCATGGCCGCCGGCGGCACCGCGGACCTGCGCGTCTGGGGGAACAGGGGTCAGCTCGCCGCCGCCCTGGGCAACCTGGTGGAGAACGCGGTCAACTACTCGCCCGCGCGGACGAGGGTCGGCATAGCCGCCCGCAGGTTGACCGCACCGGGTGGTGACATGATCGAAGTCGCCGTGACCGACCAGGGCATCGGCATCACAGAGAAGGACAAGGAGCGCATCTTCGAGCGCTTCTACCGCGTCGACCCGGCCCGCTCCCGTGCCACGGGTGGTACGGGCCTCGGGCTGGCGATCGTCAAGCACGTGGCCGCCTCGCACGGCGGGGAGGTCACGGTGTGGAGCGCTGAGGGTCAGGGCTCCACGTTCACCCTGCGGCTGCCGGAGGCGGGTGCGGCCCGAGACCGCGCCCAGCAGCACCCCGCCCACGACGGACTCGACGACGAGCCCGGGCGGTCCTCTTCCCCACACCCCCACACGCCCCCGTACGAACCGCTTCCCGCCCCGGAGGTCCTTCCGTGACCCGAGTGCTTGTCGTCGAGGACGAGGAGTCCTTCTCCGACGCCCTGTCGTACATGCTCCGCAAGGAGGGCTTCGAGGTCGCCGTGGCGACCACCGGGCCCGACGGACTGGACGAGTTCGAGCGCAACGGCGCCGACCTCGTCCTGCTCGACCTGATGCTGCCCGGCCTGCCGGGCACGGAGGTGTGCCGCCAGCTGCGCGGCCGCTCCAACGTTCCGGTGATCATGGTCACCGCCAAGGACAGTGAGATCGACAAGGTCGTCGGTCTGGAGATAGGAGCCGACGACTACGTCACCAAGCCGTTCTCCTCGCGCGAGCTGGTCGCCCGGATCCGGGCCGTCCTGCGCCGTCGCGGCGAGCCGGAGGAGGTCACGCCGGCCGCGCTGGAGGCGGGCCCGGTTCGGATGGACGTCGACCGCCACGTGGTCACGGTCTCCGGCTCCAAGGTCGACCTGCCGCTCAAGGAGTTCGACCTCCTGGAGATGCTGCTCCGCAACGCCGGCCGGGTCCTGACGCGCATGCAGCTCATCGACCGGGTGTGGGGCGCCGACTACGTGGGCGACACCAAGACCCTCGACGTCCACGTCAAGCGGCTGCGGGCCAAGATCGAGCCGGACCCTGGCGCGCCGCGGTACCTGGTGACGGTCCGCGGCCTCGGCTACAAGTTCGAGCCGTAGACCGGCCCGTCCCCGCGGCCTGACGGCGAAGGGACGTGACGGTGGACACGGCGGAAGGGCGGGACCTCGTGAGGAGGTCCCGCCCTTCCGCCGTGTCCGTGCTGCCGGGCGGTGCTGCCCTACGACCGCTCAGTTGCCGGTGGCCGACGCGCTCGCGGACGCCGAGTCCGACGGGCTGGGCGACCCGGAGGCCGAGGCGTCGCCCGACGGCTTGCCGGAGGAGCTCGCCTTCGGCGACGAGCTGTCCGGGGCCGAGGGGACGGTCGTCGGACCCCAGGTGGAGAAGTAGGAGTCGGCGGGGACCACGAAGGCACGCAGGCTCACGTCACCGGTCTTGCTGAAGGTGAAGGTGACCTTCTGCGCGTTGCCGTCCCGGACGCCCTCACCGGGGTCGGTGAGCGCGGCGGAGGCGTTGCCCGCGCCACCGAGGATGACGTGTCCGCCGGCCGGGATGGTCAGCTTGCCCTTGCCCTTGGCGGGCAGGAGCTTCGCGCTGCCGTCGCCGGCCACGGTGACCTCGTCCAGGGTCTGGGCGGTGGAGCCGTTGTTGTAGAGGGTGGCGGAGACCACGGCCGGACCCGGGGACTGGGTGACGGGCTGGGTGATGACAAGAGCGTTCTGGATCTTGATGTCACCGACCGCCGTCTCCGCGTTGTCCGGCTTGACCTCCAGGGTCTGCGCGTTGTTGCCGGCCGCGCACGCGGAGAGCGCGGCGAGCGAGAACGCGGTGGCGGCGGCGGCGAGGGCGCCGCGTCGAAGGCTGCTGCTCACGGCGGCGGCAACTCCTTGACTTGAGCGGGGCGGCCGTAAAGCCGCGCTAAGTGACTGTCAGCGGCCTTAGGTTACCGAGCCGTTCCCGCCGTGCCGCACCCGACCCTCCCCGCGGGCCTGTCTTTCCGGTCGGCCGGGGTGCGCGGCGTGCGGCGCACGTGCCCACAAGTGCTCCGGAGGAGCTTTGACCGGGCACTCGTCCGCCATTCACATAAGAGCTCAGGCATACCGCTCGCACCGGACCGGTGATTTTCCGTGGAGGAATGCGCGGCCGTAGCGGGAATTGATCACCGACTGCCGAGTCCGATGTTCCCGGTCGCGTTCCGCCGGGCGTTCCGGCGCCTTCCGACGGGTGTTCCACCGTGTGTTCTGCGGACCTTCCGCGACGCATCCGCCGGGCGTTCCCCGGATGTTCCGCCGGCCGACGTGATCAATTCCGGATTCGTCGCGTACCCGCCGCGCACACCGAACGGAGTAGCGGAAGTCGCACGCCTGCAACCGGACATTTGGGGATGTTCGTTCCCTTGGAAGGGCCTCCCGGCGTGTGTGACGTACGGGTTTCGCCTCCCCCGGACAGTGGCTCCGACCTGCGAATACCTTCCTCCGCTCGGCTCGCGCAGCACGTTCCTGTTGCTGTTGTCAAGCCCCGAGATATGCCCTGACCTGCGAAAACGCCATTCAGAACCCGCCGTTTCCGTGTTACTCTGGATAGCCACGGAAGGGGTACCTGTCACATGACGTTCAAGGTTGGCGACACCGTGGTCTATCCCCATCACGGGGCCGCGCTGATCGAGGCTATCGAAACTCGCCAGATCAAAGGCGTGGACAAGACCTACTTGGTGCTGAAGGTCGCGCAGGGTGACCTGACGGTGCGTGTGCCAGCGGACAATGCGGAGTTCGTGGGCGTGCGTGATGTGGTCGGTCAGGACGGACTGGACCGGGTCTTCGAGGTGCTGCGCGCACCGTACGCCGAGGAGCCCACGAACTGGTCGCGTCGCTACAAGGCAAACCTGGAGAAGCTCGCCTCCGGCGATGTCATCAAGGTCGCGGAAGTCGTGCGTGACCTGTGGCGTCGTGAGCGCGAGCGCGGACTCTCCGCAGGTGAGAAGCGCATGCTCGCCAAGGCCCGCCAGATCCTGGTGAGTGAGCTCGCTCTCGCGGAGAACACGAACGAGGACAAGGCGGAGGCCCTGCTCGACGAGGTTCTCGCGTCCTGAACTGACGCCGGCAGCCAGCCCGCTCAGCCCAGCGCACAGTAAATGCCGCGGTGCCCGATGACGTAGTTACTGTCGCCGGGCGCTGCGGCATGTTCATGCCCTGACATCGACCGCACCGACGCCGACCGGCCTGACGCCAACTGCCCGGACGGTGAGGCGACGCCGGCCACCTGTGACACGTCACCGTGATCCCGGAAGCCGTACCCCCGAGGTCCCCGCGCACGACGCGGGGCCCCCGATACTTGGTGTGCCGGGCCGGGCCGCCGCCTGGACCGGGGTCACGGAAGGGTCCGGTCAGGGCGTCGCGCCCGGCACTCCTCCTGGCCATACCCACGTAGGTTCGGCACACAAACCTGACAGGAACCGATGTCTGACGTCTCGCGCCCTTCACCCGCCGGGGCTCGTACCGCCGCCGTGATTCCGGCCGCCGGCCGGGGCGTACGCCTTGGTCCGGGAGCTCCCAAAGCGCTCCGCGCGCTGAACGGGACGCCCATGCTCATCCACGCGGTGCGCGCCATGGCCGCCTCCCGTGCCGTCTCCCTGGTCGTCGTCGTGGCCCCGCCCGAGGGCGCCGCCGAGGTCAGGTCCCTGCTGGACACGCACGCCCTGCCCGACCGGACCGACTTCCTGGTCGTCCCCGGCGGCGACACCCGCCAGGAGTCGGTGAGGCTCGGCCTGGACGCCGTGCCGCCCGGCCACGACATCGTGCTCGTGCACGACGCGGCCCGGCCGCTGGTGCCGGTGGACACGGTGGACGCCGTGATCGAGGCCGTCCGCGACGGCGCCCCCGCCGTGGTGCCGGCGCTGCCGCTCGCGGACACCGTCAAGCAGGTCGAACCGGCGGCGGTGCCGGGCGAGCCGGAGCCCGTCGTCGCGACGCCGGAGCGGGCGCGGCTGCGGGCGGTGCAGACCCCGCAGGGCTTCGACCGGGCGACGCTGGTCCGGGCGCACGAGACGGTCGGCGACGACGTCACCGACGACGCCAGCATGGTCGAACAACTGGGCCTGAAGGTCGTCGTGGTGCCCGGCCACGAGGAGGCCTTCAAGGTCACCCGCCCGCTGGACCTGCTGCTCGCGGAGGCGGTCCTGGCGCGCCGGAGGCTCAACGATGGCTTCTGACGGCTTCCCGGCGCTGCCCCAGGTCGGCATCGGCACCGACATCCACGCCTTCGAGGAGGGCCGCGAACTGTGGTGCGCGGGCCTCCGCTGGGAGGGCGAGGGCACCGGGCTGGCCGGCCACTCCGACGCGGACGTCGTCGCGCACGCCGCCTGCAACGCGCTGTTCTCGGCGGCCGGACTGGGGGACCTGGGACAGCACTTCGGCACCGGACGCCCCGAGTGGTCCGGCGCGTCCGGCGTGACCCTGCTGACCGAGGCGGCCCGGATCGTGCGGGCGGCCGGGTTCCGGATCGGCAACGTCGCGGTGCAGGTCGTCGGCCCCCGGCCGAAGATCGGCAAGCGCCGGGAGGAGGCCCAGGCGATCCTCACGGCGGCGGCGGGCGCGCCCGTCTCGGTGTCCGGGGCGACCACGGACGGGCTCGGCTTCCCCGGCCGCGGCGAGGGGCTGATGGCGGTGGCCACGGCACTGGTCGTGCGGACGGGCTGACGGACCCGCGGGCCGGCCGGAGGGCGGTGGCCCGTGGTGAGGACGCGCCCTCGGACGCCCGTGCCCGACTTCACCCCAACCGTCTGAGGCATGGCCCCGCGCCCACTACCCTGGAGGGGTGACTATTCGCCTGTACGACACCAGTGCCCGGCAGATTCGTGACTTCGCCCCGCTCAAGCCGGGTTGTGTCTCGATCTACCTCTGTGGCGCCACCGTGCAGGCGGCCCCGCACATCGGGCACATCCGGTCGGGGCTGAACTTCGACATCATGCGCCGCTGGTTCGAGTACCGCGGCTACGACGTCACCTTCGTCCGCAACGTCACCGACATCGACGACAAGATCATCACCAAGGCCGCCGAGCAGGGCCGGCCCTGGTGGTCGATCGGGTACGAGAACGAGCGCGCCTTCAACGACGGGTACGCGGCCCTCGGCTGCCTCCCCCCGGCGTACGAGCCGCGCGCCACCGGCCACGTGCCCGAGATGATCGAGATGATGCAGGGCCTCATCGAGCGCGGTCACGCCTACGCGGTCGACGGCAACGTCTACTTCGACGTGCGCTCCTTCCCCGGCTACCTCCAGCTGTCCCGGCAGGAGCTGGACAACCTGCTCCAGCCGTCGGGTGACGGGGAGACGGGCAAGCGCGACCCGCGCGACTTCGCCATGTGGAAGTCCGCCAAGCCGGGCGAGCCCACCTGGGCCACCCCGTGGGGCCGAGGGCGCCCGGGCTGGCACCTGGAGTGCTCCGCGATGGCGCACAAGTACCTGGGCACCGCCTTCGACATCCACGGCGGCGGCCTCGACCTGATCTTCCCGCACCACGAGAACGAGATCGCCCAGGCCAAGGCGTTCGGCGACGACTTCGCCCAGTACTGGGTGCACAACGCCTGGGTCACCATGGCCGGCGACAAGATGTCCAAGTCGCTGGGCAACTCGGTCCTGGTGAGCGAGATGGTCACCCGCTGGCGGCCCATCGTGCTGCGCTACTACCTCGGCACCCCGCACTACCGCTCGATGATCGAGTACAGCGAGGAGTCGCTGCGCGAGGCCGAGTCGGCGTTCGCGCGGATCGAGGGCTTCGTGCAGCGGGTGGTGGAGAAGGCCGGGGGCGCCGTCGAACCCGCCGCCGAGGTGCCGCCCGCGTTCGCCGAGGCGATGGACGACGACCTGGGCGTGCCGCAGGCGCTGGCCATCGTGCACACCGCCGTCCGGCAGGGCAACAGCGCGCTGGCCGCCGACGACAAGGAGGCCGCCGTCGCCCGCCTCGCCGAGGTCCGGGCCATGCTCGGCGTCCTCGGCCTCGACCCCCTCGACCCGCACTGGGCCGGCGGGGCCGACCGCGGAGACGATCTGCACGGCGTCGTCGACAGCCTCGTACGGCTCGTGCTCGACCAGCGCGAGGCGGCCCGCACCCGCAAGGACTGGGGCACCGCGGACGCCATCCGCGACCAGCTCAACCAGTCGGGGCTGACCATCGAGGACGGCCCCCAGGGGGCGCGCTGGAGCCTCGGCCCGCGCTGAGTCCACAGGGGCTCAGGTGATCGATTGTGCCGTCCGGGGCTCCGGGCGGCACACTTCATAGACGTACGCAATCAGTGCGGCCTCCCCGGAGGCGTCCGCACGCCTTACACAGACAGGTAGGTCATGGCCGCTAACAACCGCCGCATGTCCGGCAAGAAGGGCGCGCAGGTCGGCAGTGGCGGCCAGCGGCGCCGGGGCCTCGAGGGCAAGGGCCCCACCCCGCCGGCCGAGGCGCGCAAGGGCCACAAGAAGAACCGCGTCGCCAACGCCAAGGCGAAGCAGACCGTCCGCCGTCCCGCGCCGCGCGGCCGCGGCGGCAAGGGCACGTCGGAGATGGTCGTCGGCCGCAACTCCGTCGTCGAGGCGCTGCGTGAGGGCGTGCCCGCCTCCATGCTGTACGTCCAGCAGTTCGTCGACAACGACGAGCGCGTGCGCGAGGCGCTCCAGCTCGCGGCCGAGCGCGGTGGCATCCACCTCATGGAGGCGCCGCGCCCCGAGCTGGACCGGATGACCAACGGGCTCAACCACCAGGGGCTCGTGCTCCAGGTCCCGCCGTACGAGTACGCGCACCCCGAGGACCTCGCCAACGCCGCCTACGACCACGGCCAGGACCCGCTCATCGTCGCCCTCGACGGGGTCACCGACCCGCGCAACCTGGGTGCCGTCGTGCGGTCCGTCGCGGCCTTCGGCGGCCACGGCGTCGTCGTGCCCGAGCGGCGCGCGGCCGGGATGACCGCGGGTGCGTGGAAGACGTCCGCCGGCGCCGCCGCCCGTACGCCCGTCGCCCGCGCCACCAACCTGACGCGCGCCCTGGAGGCGTACAAGAAGGCGGGCATCGTGGTCGTCGGTCTCGCCGCGGACGGCGAGAAGGAGGTCGGCGAGCTGGCGGCCCTGGACGGACCGGTCGTCATCGTCGTCGGCAGCGAGGGCAAGGGCCTGTCCCGGCTGGTCGGGGAGACCTGCGACCACCGGGTGCGGATCCCGATGCCGGGCGGCGGCGAGTCGCTCAACGCCGGTGTCGCGGCGGGTGTCGTGCTGTACGAGGCGGCCCGCCGACGGGCCTGAACACCCGTTCGGCGCTCCACCCGTACGGGTCTGTCGGGGCGTTCAGGACGAGCTTGACGCGGTCCGGACACATCCGGCGGGTCAAAGCAGTGTCCTATCCACACGTCACTCGGTTAGATGAGTGTGGACACCAGAACACCCCGCACACCCACGGGGGACGGCCCGTCGGGATTCGACGACGCTCCCGCGCTGAGCATGGTGAAGGTGCCGAGCGATCCGGCGCAGATCATCGTCAATCACGCGAGCTTCCGCGTGCAGTTGGGCGCGTCGACGCGGCGCGCCCAATCCTCGCGGATCGCACGGCACTTGAGCGCCGGCGACGATCCCTCGCGGATGCCCGCGGCCGCCCGTCGCCGGCCCGTCGTCTGGAGCGGCAGGTCCGCCCCCGACGACACCGGCGCCCACCGGCTGCTCCAGGCGGTGCGGGGCGGCAGCGTCCGCCACGGCGAGGAGCCCGCCGACGCCGGGTCGACCCAGGTCATCCCTCGCGTCGGTCCCGGCGGCGGGTACCCCGGCGACGGCTACGACTCCCTGGACCAGACCGTCGAGACCCCCGTGGTCGGCGCCCAGCGCACCCCGAACACGAGCGGCACCCGCCTGCTGCCGCACATGCGCACCGTCGGCTCCGCCTACGACGAACCGGCCTACGGCGAGACCGTGTACGACCGGTCCCACCGCCCCGCCCACGACGAGAACACCTACGGCGACGAGGAGTTCGCGGAGTCCGGTGGCGCGGCGCGCGAGGGCCGGCGCGCCAGGCGCCACAGCGACGACCCCGCCCGGCACGCCTACTACCCGGGCCGCCGGATGAACCTCGGCGTCGTCCTGCTCCCGCTGCGCATCTTCCTCGGCTTCATCTCCATCTACGCCGGCATGGGCAAGCTCTGCGACCCCGTCTACTTCGACGGCGGCAAGCGCGGCTCCATGGTCAAGTGGCTCAACACCCTGCACCCGTGGGAAGTCGCCGAGCCGCTGCGCCAGTTCGCCCTCCAGCACCCGGTGGGCTCCGGCCTCGTCATCGCCTTCGCCCAGGTCGTCGTCGGCGTGCTCACGGTCCTCGGCTGCTGGCAGCGGGTCGCCGCGGTCTTCGGCGCGCTGCTGTCGGCCGCGCTCATCGTCACCGTCAGCTGGAAGACCCTCCCGGTCTACGACGCCCCCGACATCATCTATCTCGCCGCCTGGTCCCCGCTGATCATCGCCGGTGCCCCCGTCTACTCCGTCGACGGACGGCTCGCGGGCAGCGCCTGGCGCCGGCTGGGCCCCCGCTCCGACATCTGGGAGCTGCGCCAGTTCGTGCTGCGCCGCGGCGCCCTCGTCACCGCGGTCACCGTCGGACTCACCCTGCTCGTCGGCTCGTTGCTCGGCGGCGCCGTCCGCGACTCCGACCGCGTGGTCGTCCCCGGCCCCGGCGAGGCCCCGCGCAACGAACTGCCCGGCTCCCCGCTCCCCGAGGAGCCCGGCAAGCCGCACCGGGCCACTCCGTCGGCCCCGAGCTCGCCCAGCCGCAGCGCCGCGTCGCACCAGGCCGACCCGTCGTCTGCGGCGACGACTCCGGGCGCCACCCGCGACACCGGTACGGCCGGCGGCGGTTCGCCCAGCCAGACCCAGGGCACCGCGGGCCGGCCGGCCCAGCCGCGGCCGTCCTCCCCGGCGCAGCAGGCACCCAGCACCAGCTCGGGGCCGACCTCGGGCGGCACCACCACCAGCGGGGGCGGCACCTCCGGCGGCGGCACGAGTGGCGGCTCCGGCGGCGGAGGCTCGTCCTCCGGCCAGCCGGGCCTGGTGGGCGGCCTGTTGGGGTAGCCGGGCCGGTGGGCGGCATCCTGGCCACGCCCGCCGGCTGAACCACTCTTCGGCCCGTACGACGACGGGGCCCCGCATGGAAGACGTGCGGGGCCCCGTCGTCGTACGGGAAGGCGGTGGTGGGCGGTGCCCGGCTGCCGGAGCGGAAGCGCGCTCAGCGTCCCAGGGCGGCCAGTTCCTTCGCAGCCTCCGTGAGGTCCTTGGCGGTGTCGATGGCACGCCAGTAGGCGCCCTGCGGGATCGGGAAACCCGCCAGGCTGAGCTGACGGGCCAGGTGCGGGAACGTGGTGCGCTCGTGGTCGCCGCGCTCGGGCAGCAGGTCGGCGAAGGCCGGGGAGAAGACGTAGACGCCGGCGTTGATCTCGTACGTCGTCGGCGGGGCCTCGATGAAGTCCGTGACGTGACCGAAGCCGTCCGTCTGCACGGCGCCCCACGGGATGCGCGGGCGGGCCAGCGCGAGGGTGGCGACGGCGTCGCGCTCGGTGTGGAAGTCCGCCATGTCGCGCAGCGAGAAACGGGTCCAGATGTCGCCGTTGGTGGCGTACCAGGGCCGGTCCGGGTGCGGGAGGTGCGCGGCGGCGTACTTCAGTCCGCCACCGCGGCCGAGGGGTTCGGTCTCGACGACCGTACGGACGTTCACCGGCAGGTCGGCCGTCTTCAGCCAGTTCTGCAGGACGTCGGCGAGGTGGCCGCAGCTGATCACCACGTCCGTCACGCCCTCCTCGGCGAGCCAGACGAGCTGGTGGCCGATGATCGGCGTCCCCGTGCCGGGGATCTCGACCATCGGCTTGGGCCGGTCGTCGGTGTAGGGACGCAGCCGGGAGCCCTGGCCGCCGGCCAGGATCACGGCTTGAACGGGGCGGGACGCGGCGTTCGGATCGGTCATGACCGAACTGTACGTCGCGTCCCGCGGGCGGCTTCGGGCCGGTGACCGTTCGTTGATCAGGCGTTCCCTCTCCGGGTGCGCGGGGGAGTCGCGGTCAGTTGTGTGCGGCCGCGACACCGGTGGCGAAGGAGGTGTCGCAGACGGGGCGGGCGTAGGACTGGGCGCGGGAGGGGCCGTACACACGGACCGCGGCGCGGCCCAGGGCGCGGGCGATGGACACGCAGTGCTCGGCCAGGGACGGGTGGCCGTTGACGGCCTGCTGGAGGTGCGTCAGCGCGACGCCCGGGTCCTTGTCGTGGAGCTCGGTCAGGAGCTGGTCGCGCAGGACGTCCTGCGGGGCGCGGGCGGCCGACCGGGTGGAGGCGCCGATGACCGAGGCGTCCGAGGCGGTGAGGACCGAACCGGCCGGACTACCGGACCAGTTGACCCGGGTGACGGCCAGGGTGCCGGACAGCACCATGACGACGGGCAGGACAAGGGCGAGGGTGCGGCCGATCCGGTGGGCGGGGCCCCGGCCGCGTCGCGTCTGCTGGTTAGTGGAGTGCTTCACGCGTGTGAGGGTAGCGCGGGGTAATGATTTGGCGACATTTAGTCACCGGTTCGGGGGATGAACTGGTGCCCCGGGTCAGGTAGTGCGTTGACGCACACTGCTCGAAATGACCGGTCTGCCGGGGTATTTGTCGACAGCGAAGAGGGCCCCGCAGCGTGCTGCGGGGCCCTCTTCGTCAATGCGGGTGAAATTGTCCGGGTCGGGCTCAGTCGGAGAGACGCTCACCCGTGGAGGTCGAGAAGACGTGGAGCTCGCCCGGCCGCGGCACGACGTGCAGCTGCGAACCCTTCTCGGGCACCTGGCGGCCGTTGACGCGGACCACGAGGTCCTTGATCTCGCCGTCGACGTCGGCGGTGCCGTAGACGTAGCCGTCGGCGCCGAGCTCCTCGACGACGTTCACGGAGACCGCGAGACCGGCCGGCGCGTCCTCGGTGTCCTTCGTCAGGGCGGTCGCGGCGGCGCCGTTGTGCTCCACCACGTCGAAGTGCTCGGGACGGACGCCGACGGTGACGGTCCGGTCACCCTTGTCGGAGGCGGCCTTGAGGGCGTCACGGTTGACCGGCACCACGCTGTTGCCGAACTTCACACCGCCGTCGGTGATCGGCACCTCGACCAGGTTCATCGCGGGGGAGCCGATGAAGCCGGCGACGAAGAGGTTCACCGGACGGTCGTACATGTTGCGCGGGGAGTCGACCTGCTGCAGCAGACCGTCCTTCAGCACGGCCACCCGGTCGCCCATCGTCATGGCCTCGACCTGGTCGTGGGTGACGTAGACGGTGGTGATGCCGAGGCGGCGCTGGAGCGAGGCGATCTGCGTACGCGTGGACACGCGGAGCTTGGCGTCCAGGTTGGACAGCGGCTCGTCCATGAGGAAGACCTGCGGCTCACGCACGATGGCGCGGCCCATGGCCACCCGCTGGCGCTGACCGCCGGACAGGGCCTTCGGCTTGCGGTCCAGGTACTCGGTCAGGTCGAGGATCTTCGCGGCCTCCTCGACCTTCTGCCGGATCTCCGCCTTGTTGATGCCGGCGATCTTCAGCGCGAAGCCCATGTTGTCGGCGACCGACATGTGCGGGTAGAGCGCGTAGTTCTGGAACACCATGGCGATGTCCCGGTCCTTCGGCGGCAGGTGCGTGACGTCACGGTCGCCGATGCGGATGGCACCGCCGTTCACGTCCTCGAGCCCCGCGAGCATGCGGAGCGAGGTGGACTTGCCGCAGCCGGACGGACCGACCAGGACGAGGAACTCGCCGTCCTCGATGTGGATGTCGAGACCGTCGACGGCGGGCTTGGTGGAACCCGGGTAGATCCGGGTCGCCTTGTCGAACGAGACAGTGGCCATGGTGAAGGGCCCCCTTCTACCGGCAGGAACGTGCCGGACGATCCGTTGTGGAAGGTGGTGTGCCACCACGACGGGTGATACCGGCGTGGTGTAGTCCACACGAGTGAACTGGCTCTGGACGGTACCTGGCGTTCACCTCGTCTGTCAGTACCCGGACCCCTGTGAACTTCGCGGAAATTTTCGATCGGCGCCGCTGGGACCTGGGTACACTGCTCGGGCACGTACGTCGCCACGCGCGTGCGCGCCTCCTTAGCTCAGCTGGTCAGAGCGCCGCTCTTGTAAAGCGAAGGTCGTCGGTTCGAATCCGACAGGGGGCTCCGTGATCCACCAGGGGCGACGCCCCGCACCGTTCCGCTGCCGCGCCGCGGTCCTCCGCCGTACGCTGGTCGCCTCCATCAGGGATCCGCGCCGGTTGTCTGGAGGTAACGGGGTTGAGAGGGCGTAGTCCGGAACGGGTCCGCAACGAGTTGGTCGTCTCCATCGTGGACGCGCTCCAGGGCTCGGCTACGGTGAACCAGGCGGGCAGCCGTGAGCTCTGGCGGGAGCTGCTCGCCGACGAACTGGGCTCGCCCGTGGAGCCGTTCGGCGGGGACCGGCTGAGGCCCTGGCTCCTCCAGGTCGTCAAGGGATGCACCGCCGTAGGAGACGGACCGGCCTGTCTGGTGCGGTCCCTGGAGTACGTCGAGCAGCAGTCGGCGACGGTGGCCGGGCTGTGGCCCCTGGTGGACGAGTGGGAGGCCGTCGACTTCTTCAACAACGCCGACCTCGGCGAGCTGCGGCCCGTCCTGTTCTCCCTGCGCCCCCCGGACCTGGCCGCCATGGCCCGCCGGGCGAGCCGGTCGCGGGTGCAGGAGCTGCCCGCCTGGTGCCAGACGGCCTGGCAGGTGTTCCTGCGGCTGGCGGGCGAGAACGCCCCGGCCGGTGACCTCCCGCCGAGCATGGCCTTCCTCGCGCTGGCGGCCGACCGGCTCGTGGAGGACGGCACGCCGGACGCCGCCGAACTCGTGCGCCGGTTCAACCGCGGCCAGGCCCAGGCGCTGGGCCTGGAGCGGCTGCTCGCGGACTGGCAGCGCTCCGACTTCCCGCAGCCCGCGCCCTCGCTGGTCCCCGCCTACCTGATGATCCAGTTCGAGCCGGACCGGATCGAGGCCGACCGCTACTACCTGTCGCACTGGCGCCAGTCCGACTCCGAGGGCTGGCACCCGGTGCGGGGCGAGACCGTCCACCTGGGCCGCGAGGAACTCCCCGGCGCGGTGGAGCAGCTCGTCGAGGAGACCGAGGCGCGCTGGGCCGACCTGCGGCAGCCGGTCATCCTGGAGTTCGTGCTGCCCTGGGAACTGCTCAACGAACCCGTCGAGTGGTGGTCCAAGGAGTCAGGCAGCGGCTCCCCCACCCCGCTGGCCCTCGACTATCCGGTGGTGGTCCGCAGCCTGGAGCGCTTACAGCGGGCCGCGTGGCACCGGCCCTGGCACACCAAGTGGCGCCAGCTGCGGGAGCGGCCCGCGGACAGCCACTCGCACCGCAGCCGCCCCGGGCAGGACGGGTCGTACTTCTTCCATCTGGAGCGGGAGCTGAAGGAGGACCGGCACGCGGTCTGCCTGGTGCTCAGCCAGCCGCCCGGTGACGCGTCGGGCATCGGCCGCCAGGAGATCCTCGCCGGTCTGCGGGCGGGGGTGCCCGCGATGATCTGGCACCGCAGCGACTGCGCTGACCCGATGTTCCAGGACGCCATCGGCGAGATCCTGGAGGACCGGGGGCTGGGCCGGCTCGCGGAACGCGTCGGGCAGTGGCGCAAGGAGGCGCTGGCCCTGGGCCCCGGCGGCTGGCAGCAGCACGTGGGCCGCCATCTGGCGATCCTGCTGGACGATCCGGAGCACCGGCCGGGCCCGCCCGGCCCGGTGTAGGCCGTGGGGTCGTGGACCGGTGAGGGGCCCGAGGTGCGGTCGTCCGCCGGCTCGTCGCCGTCGGCCCTCGGCGGGCGGCACGCGGTCTTGCACGCGGCAGTGCGGGCTGTCAGGCTGAAGCCGAGGACGGCCCGCCGGCCGTCGCACATGCGTGACAGCACAGGGGGTCGAGAAACACCCGCCGTTCGACTGTTCCCTTCCTCCTTCCCTCTGCTGCGGCAGGCCGTGTTGCAACGCGCGCCCGCCGCTGCCAGGCTGGGCACGTGGCTGTCACGCATGCCCGCACCCTGCGGGACTTCTCGGTACTCCCCGGCTCGGGCACTACCGGACGCTCTGAGAGTGCTTATGCAGTGTGACGACGGCCCACGAGCAGCAGCGGCACCGGCATCCGACGAAGCGTCAGTCGACGCGCCGGCGCACGCCCTGAGCGGACTAGCGCAGCCCGGTCCCGGACTCCGCCCCGCCGTCCTGCTCGTCGTGGACGACCACGTCACCATGCGGGTGTGGGACGACCTGATCGCCCGGCTGGCCGGTGAACTCGCCGCCCGGGACGGGATCGGCCCGGTCACCCGCGTACGGCTGCTGAGTTCCGACGACACCGAACCGGCCCGCGTCCGGCTGGAGCACCTGCCCCCCGCCGAGTCCGCGCACCGGGTGGTGCTGGTGCTGACCGACGGGCTGGCCGCGGGCTGGCGGTCCGACGCCGTGCTCCCGCTGCTGCGCGAACTGGGCCGCTCCGAACCCCTCGCGGTGGTGCACCTGCTGCCGCAACGCCTGTGGTTCCGCACCGGTCTGGACCCGCACCGGATGCGGCTGCGGGCCGGGTCGCCCTGGGCGCCGAACCACGCGCTGGAGTGGCAGCTGCGCACCTCGCCCCTGGAGCCCGTCGACGACGACGCGGCCGGGCGCAGCGGTGTGGTGCCCGTCCCCGTGCTGGAACTGACGGAGCGGTCGCTGTCCGTGTGGGTCGACATGGTCGCCGGGCGGGACGAGGACTGGGTGGAGACGTCCGGGGTCCGGGCGCGGGACTGGAAGCGGCGGCCGGACGCCGCGCGGGCCGTGCCGTGGGTGGAGGACGTACCCGATCCGGCCAGCGCCGTACCGCCGTGGGAGCGGGTCTCGGAGTTCCGCGCGGCCGCCTCGCCCACCGCGTTCGCGCTGGCCACCCGGCTCGCGGCGGCCCCGCTGACGCTGCCCGTGATGGGCGTGCTGACCGCCTCGGTGCCCGGCGCCGGGCCCGCCCATCTCACCGAGCTGCTGATGAGCGGCCTGGTGCGGCCCGCGGGCGCCGACGCCGAGCGCGCGGCCGACGTGGCCTTCACCTTCGGCCCGAACATCCGCCAGGAGTTATTGGCGCTGTCCCGCCGCCGGGACACCGCGCGCGTGCTGCACGACGTACGGGAGCTGATCGCCGCGGCCGCGGAGGGCTCCGAACCCGTCCTGCCGTCCGCCGACGAACTCCTCGAGACCTCCGCCGTGCCGCTCGTGACGCGGCTCAACGTGGCCTTCCTGCGCGTCGAACTCATCGCGTTACGTGCCCTGTCCGGCCGGTTCCTGCCCCGGGCCGAGCGGCTCGGGCGGGCGCTGCGCGAGTACAACCGGCGCCACACGGTCAGCCTGAACAAGGGCGAGGACGCCGGAACACCGGCCTCCGCGGTCAACCTGCCGTCTCGGGTGGCCGGTGCGGCCGCGCGACGGCCCACGACAACTTCAGAATCAGAGGGAGCCACGGCCATGGCCACCACGCAGCAGCAGCCATCGGTGGAGAGCGGCCGTACGACGCAGCCGCGCATCTGGGGCAACATCCCCCCGCGCAACCCGAACTTCACCGGCCGCGTGGACCTTCTGGAACGGCTCAGCGAACGCCTCCAGGAAGGCACGACCACCGTGCTGCCCGAGGCCATCCACGGCATGGGCGGTGTCGGAAAGACCCAGCTGGCCATCGAGTACGCCTATCGGCACCAGGCCGACTACGACATCGTCTGGTGGATCCCCGCCGAGCGCCCCGGCCAGATCGGCCAGGCCCTGGTGGAACTGGCCCAGCGGCTCGGCCTCGGCACCAGCGCCGAGGCCAACATCGCCGGACCCGCGGTCCGTGAGGCGCTGCGCGAGGGGCGGCCGTACTCCCGCTGGCTGCTGATCTTCGACAACGCCGACAGCCCGGAACGGGTCCGCGACTACTTCCCCACCGGCGGCAGCGGCACCATCCTCGTCACCTCCCGCAACCGCCGCTGGAGCGTGGTGGGGCCCTCGCTCGAGGTGGACGTCTTCACCCGCGAGGAGAGCAAGGAGCTGCTGCGCCGGCCGCACGCCTACGGGGACGAACTCTCCGACGCCGAGGCCGACCAGCTCGCCGTGGCCCTCGGTGACCTGCCGCTCGCTCTCGAACAGGCCGCGGCCTGGCGGGCGGAGACCGGGATGCCGGTGTCGGAGTACCTGCGGCTGTTCGAGCACAAGCGCAGCGAACTCCTGGAGGTCTCGCCGCCGCCGGACTACCAACTCCCGGTCGCCGCCGCGTGGAACGTCTCCCTCGACCATCTGGAGACCCGCAGCCTCACCGCCCTGCGCCTGCTCCAGCTGTGCTCGTACTTCGCTCCCGACCCCATCTCCCGGTCGATCTTCTCCGGCCTCGGCGGCTCCAGCATCGACCCCGAACTCGACCGGGCCCTGAACGACCCGATGCGGCTCGCCCGGGCCGTCCGGGAGATCAACCGCTACTCCCTCGCCCGAATCGATCACCGGTCCAACTCCATCGAGATGCACCGCCTGGTGCAGGCCGTGCTGGTGCACCGGATGTCCCCCGAGGAACAGAACCGCATGCGCAACGGGGCACACACACTGCTGGCCGCCGCCGACCCGAAGGGCCCCAACCAGTCGGCCAACTGGCCGCGCTACGCCGAGTTGTACGGCCACGTCATCGCGTCGGGTGCGATCGAGTCCGACCAGCCGTGGGTGCGCGAACTGGTGATGAACGTGGCGAAGTACCTGTGGTACTGGGGGGATCACACCGTCGCCCGTGAGTTCTCCGAGCAGGCGTGGGACTCCTGGCGGCGGCTGTTCGGCGTGGAGGACCAGCAGACCCTGCTGATGGGGTGGTGGCTGGGCTTCCTGTACCTGAAGGTGGGGCGGTACAACGACGCCTCCGACCTGGTGGCGGTGCTCAAGGACGTGTACACCCGCACCGCGCCGACCGACCGCGAGGACATTCGCGAGGACGCGCTGGAGACGGTGAACCTCGAAGCCGCCGTACGACGGGTGCAGGGCGACTTCGACGCCGGCGCGGGACTGGACGAGATGGCCTACGAGCGGGCCCGGCGGGCCTTCGGCGAGGACGACCCGACCACCCTGGTCACCGCGCACAACCTCGGGGTGAGTCTCAGGCTGGTCGGCGAGTTCCAGCGCGCGCTGGAACTCGACCGGCACACCCACGTGATGAGGACGCGGCTGTTCGGCCGCGACCACCAGCAGTCACTGCACACCGAGGCGAGCATCGCCATCGACGTGCGCGAGACCGGCGACTACGTGGGCGCGCGCGCCCTGCAGCAGGCGGTCGTCGACGGTTACCGGGCGGCCTTCGGGCCCGGCAACCCCACCACCCTGCAGACGCTGCGGCAGCTGAGCGAGGCCTGCCGCAAGGAGGGCGACCACGCCACCGCGCTGGAACTGGCGCGGGAGGCCTTCGACCAGTTCACCCGCCGCTACGGCGACACCCACCCGGAGTCCCTGACGGCCGCCCTCGCGCTGTCGGTGGCGCTGCGGCACAACGGTGACCTGGAGGCGGCACGTGACCGGGGCGAGAAGGCCTCGGAGCGGTTCCGCAGGCTCTTCAACCCCGACCACCCGCACGTCCTGGCCGCGGACATCGACCTCGCGGTGACGCTGCGGTTGCTGGGGCGGGTGGAGGAGGCGAAGCGCCTGGACGAGACCGCCGCGGAGGCGCTCGCCGGGCGGCTGGGCGAGAACCACCCGATCGCGCTGGCCTGCTCGATCAACCTCGCGAGCGATCTGAGCCTGCTGGGGCGGCCGGCCGAGGCCCGTGAACTGGGCGAGAAGACCTGGGAGATGTGCCGGACGCGTCTGGGTGAGGACCACCCGACGACGCTGGTGTGCGCGGCGAACCTGTCGCTGGACCTGATCGCGGTGGGTGAGGAGACGAAGGGCGAGGCGCTGCGCGCCGCCACGCTGGAGCGGATGGAGCGGGTGCTGGACGAGCCGCGGCTGCGTTCGGCCGACCCCGCGCCGCACCCGGCCACCCTGCAGGCCCGGGCCAGGGAGCGCGCCAACTGCGACATCGACCCGATGCCACTGTGACCGGTCAGCGGCCGGGGCCGGGCGGCTCCTGACCCCCGGCGAGCCAGGTCGCGAGCCGGACGGGGTCCGGTGGTGTCCCGGTGGCCCGCCGCAACGACTCGTGGACCGCCCGGACCTGTTCCGGACGGTCGCTGAGCAGACGGGCCGCCTCCGGTGCCTCCCACCCCGTCGTGCCGAGCGCCTGGCCCAGGCCCGGCCAGGCACCCGGCGGGGCGGGGTCCGTCATCAGGTGGGTCAGGTAGGCGGAGCGTGCCGCCGCGGGGTCGCCCCCGGCGAGCAGGGCGTCGGCCGCCAGGGCCCCGGTGACCTGCGCCGCAGCCTTCTCGGGGTCTTCGGGTGGATGCCGGTCACCGTCCCGTCGAGCGATGTCGTGCCGCACCAGCATCGCCAGGCTGTCCAGCCGGCGTGCCGAGGCGTCGGGGACGGTGTCGGGTGCGGCGGCGGGCGAGGAGGGTGGTCCGCCCGCGCCCGCCAGCCAGGCCCGTACGGTCTCGTCCACGGCCGACGCGGGGGGACGCAGGTGGTGCGCCCGCCAGCGGGCGGCGTGGTTGTCCGCGCAGAGCCGGGCCAGGGCCAGCGGCTCCTCCGGCACGGGCTCCGCCAGCCACTCGGCGCAGCGGCCGCGCAGGGTCTCCAGCAGGGCGGCGCCGAGCGGGGTGAGCCGCGGATGGCGATGGACCTGCTCGATCGCCCGGGACACATGGATCCGCCACAGGGCGAACTCGAAGTCCGCCATGGCGGTGTGCGCGCCGGGGCTCTCGCGGTGGGTGTGCCAGAAGCGGGTGATCCCCACGAAGGCGTAGATGCCCTGGAGCAGCCCTTCCAGCGGCCTCGGGTCGTCGCGCCAGGGCGCGTACCACAGCTCACCGGGGGCACCGGTGTCGTCGGTGAGCAGGGGCGTCAGGTGCAGGAGTCCGCCCAGTTTGGTGTGCTGGAACTCGTGCACGAGGGTCACAGCCAGCTGGACGGCGTCGTCCGGCTCCGACGCCTCGATGCCGCCGAACGCGTCCCCCGAAGTCACACTGCGTGGCCGAAACCTTTCCCTCGCCGGAGTCGGCGTCAGCGACAGCACTCCCCGCCGGACGGCCTCGGCCGTGCCGGGCTGTTCCCGCAGCAGCACGTCCCAGGCCCGGTCCAGCAGCTCCCGCCACCGCGTCACGTCCTCCTCCGGCAGCGGGCGGGGCTCGGTCGGCTGCGGATAGGTGCGGTACGGGTCCACGTCGTCCAGGGCCACCTCCAGCTGCCGTGGCGCGGGGCCCACCACGAGCCGGCGCAGCGGATGCCATCCCGGCGCGGCCGCACCGGGAGTCCGCGGTACGGCGACGGTGGCGCCGGCCGCCTCGATCACGGCGCGCCCGCCCTCTGCCCGCACCGTGGCCGTCGTCCAGGGCTCCGCCGCGGGGACCACCGCGCAGCCGAGGGTGGGCAGCACGACCCGTCCGTGCCGCACCGGCACCTCGACCGTCGAGTCGATCTCCGCGCGTAGCCCCGCCACGGCGGCGAGCGCCGAGAAGTGGCCGAGTACGACCCACAGCGGCGGCTCGCCCGGGACCGGCGCCGCCCGCAGCCCGCGCAGCGCTGTCGCCAGCCACATTCCGGTCTGCGGATAGGTGAGCAGTTCGTCGACGACGGCGGGCGCGCGGTGCTGTGCCTCGCTGAGGAGATCCCACGCGGGGCCGAGCTCGGTGGCGTCGTCGAGCATCCGCAGGAGCAGGAGACGCCGGCTGCGTTCGGCGGAGAGCAGCAGGGCCACGGCGTCCGGATCCCCCTCGCCGCGGGTCAGTCCGGTGAGACTGCCGGGCGTGAGGCGGTGATACGGCAGCATGGGCTCAGCGGGCATCGGGAGCCCTGTCGGCGTCAGTCGAAGCGCTCGGCGTTCCCGAAGTCGCTGACGCTGGCCAGTGGGTGATCGATACCGCGGCGCAGTTCCTCCAGCGACGCGGCGATAACTCGGCCATCCATGGAGCGCAGCGTTTCAAGAGACACCCCCGCGAGATCGACGAGACCGGACTCGACGGCGGCCACAGACGGCTCCATGACGGCCAAACCCCTTCCCCCCGGCTTGTCTTGTGGATGTTGGCTGCTCACATCCCCCTCTTAATGGCCCGCCGGACGGAGGATGAAACCCCGCACCCGCTCGGCGACGCGATATCAGGTCAGTGGTGCTCATCTGCTCGGCGATGGCGCCGGGACAACTCCATCGCCTCCTGGTCCAAGCGGGCCACACCGGCGGAGTCGCCCTCCAACAACCGTATCGCTTCCAGGAACTGGTCCAGGGTTCCCCGATAACGCAGACACGTGTGCAGAATCCCGAAGACGTCCACCCGCAGCATCGGTGATCTCGGGCTCATCGCCGCGACCACGGGGTCGATGCTGTCGAGGACGAGCGCGAGGAGAGTGGGGTTGCGGACCGCGGGCAGCGCGGTCAAGGCACCCACCAGGGGGTCGAGTTCGCGCAGCGGGAGGCTGTCGGGCAGGTCGGTCAGGCGGGCCGGGCCGGTCTCTTTGGCTGCGTATCGCACCAACTCCCCGCTGACCGACGGCAGTCCGGCCCGCTCGTGCAGCAGGGTCAGTTCGGTTTCGGTCAGGGTCTCGTACCAGCGGTCCACGCGGACCGCGGCGAGGCGGCCCAGGCCGTCGCTGCGGTGGTGGGCGCTGACGACGGCGATGAGGGTGTCGTCGTGCCAGACGGCCGCGCCGGACATGCCCTCCCAGGGCGAACGCTCCGGCTCCCGGTCCGACTCCGGTGCGGTGAAGGCGAGTTCGAGGGTGCCCTCGCGGCGGTTGGAGAGCACGGAGGTCATGCCGGTCGCGTGGCACGAGTCGCGGTACTGCGAGGGCGAGCCGTCGTCCGGCGCGTGCGCGGGGTCGGCGCGCAGCTTGAACCGGGGGAAGCCCATGGCGCTGCACGGCAGGGTCACGTCCGCGTCGGGCACGGCGCCGTAGGAGGGCGGTGGGGTCGGCCGGGCGTGGATGCCGGGCGGTGCGGGCGCGAGGAGTTCCAGGAGGGCGACGTCGGCCTTGTCGGAGGCCAGGACCACGCGTGCGGGCACGGTCCACTCCTCGGCGCGGTCGGCCTCGAACCGTACGAGGACACCGTCCGGCGCGGCCTCGCGCACCACGTGGGCGGCGGTGAGCACCCACGAGGGGCCCGTCCGGTAGCCGGAGCCCCGGCGGCCCGCGGCCCGCCCCGCCGGCGGTCGCGCGATGACCTCGGCCACGCGGACCGGGTCGAGCCCGCGGCGGGCGTCTGCTGGCGGCACGCTGGTCAGCCCGCCTCTCTGTGCAACACCTCGGTCATTTCCTCCAGTTCACACACACGGCTTCTACCCGGAACGCTCATCCGTCACTCGATCCGGGTCGATTCCGCGCTGTGGTCCGTGTGGGGCGCCTGGGGTGCATTAGGGTCACTGAAGCGACTGCAAACCCCCGAAAGCGGGATATTCCGGTCCGCATGAGGTATTGATCGCCTCACCACCCACCATCATTTTCACAGTCACGGGGACGGCGCCATGGACAAGTCCGGAGTCGAGTCGGAGCTGATCGACCTCAGCGACGTGCCGTTGGACGCCTGGCCCGGTCTGAACCTGCCGTCCGCCGGGGACTCCATGCGGCGCCTGCTCGGCCGCATCGACGACCCGGCGAGCAGCCTCGGCGGCTACAACCCGCAGCGCGACGAAGCCGGCGAGTAGGTCCCCTCCGTGCAGCACACCGCCCACCCCCGCCCCCACGTCCTGGCCCCTCGGTCCTTCGAGGAACTCCTCGGCGGCGGGGGCGGTCCCGCGACCGTCGCCGCCCTGCGCGCCAGTGAGCGCAGCTGGCGCCTGCTGGTCGTACGCGCCCTGCTCGACGCGGCGGGCACGGCGCCGGCCGGCCCGCTGCCCCGGCTCGCCGACGGCTGGCGCCTGCTGACCCGCGCGCACGCCGCGTCCCCCGGCGCGGTCGAGGCACTGCTCGCGTACCCGGCCGTCGGCGTGTGGGCGGCACACACGCTACGGCGGCTGCGCGGGAGCGCCGGGGACGACGCCACGCCCCTGTGGGCGGACACCGGGTACCTGCACGCGATCGCGGCCGCCGCGGCCTTCCGGGCGGGCCTGGACTTCCGCACCGGCGTCCCGGTCCGTGACGGCTGGGCAGTGCTGCCCGCGCTCGGCGCGATGCGCGTGCCGGCCACCGGGGACCTCGGCGCGACGCGGGTGCCCGGCACCGGGGACCTCGGCGTGACCGAGGTGTCCGCGGCCGGCGGGTGCCTGCGGATCGCGGGGCGGGCCGCCGGGGGAACCGGCTGGCATCCGCTGACCGCACTGCGTGCCGAGGGCTGCACCCTCCTCCTGGACGACACCGACCCCTACCGCGCCCTGCGCACACCCGCCGCGCCCGACCCCCTCGACCGCGCCGCCGACTGGCAGGAGTTGTTCCGCGAGGCCTGGCGGATCCTGTCCGCCACCGACGCGGAGACGGCCGGGGCCCTGTCGGACGGGCTGGTGTCGGTGGTGCCCCGGCCCCGGGGCGAACGCTTCCGGCCGCACAGCGCCTCCTCGGGCGACGCCTTCGGCACGGCCCTCGCGTCCCTCCCCGACGACGCCGAGCAGTTCGCCTCCACGCTCGTGCACGAGTTCCAGCACAACAAACTCAGCGCGTTCATGCACCTGTTCACCCTGTACGACGACCAGGGCACCGGGCTGCTCTACGCCCCCTGGCGGGATGATCCCCGGCCGCTCGGCGGTCTGCTCCAGGGCGTGTACGCATTCTTCGGCGTCACCGCGTTCTGGCGCCGGCGCCGCCACCCGCTCGGGCAGTTCGAGTTCGCGCTGTGGCGCTCCCAGACCGCGCACGCCCTGCGCGCCGTCGGCCGGGCGGAGCAGCTCACCGACCTGGGGCGCAGGCTGGTGGGCGAACTGTCCGGACGGCTGGAGCCGTGGCTGGCGGAGCCGGTGGACGCGCCCGTCCTGACGGCCGCGGAACTGGCGGTCGCCGACCATCGGGCGCTGTGGCGGGCGTACCACCTGGCGGCCGCCGGTCCCACGGGCGAGCCGCGGCTCACTCCGCGCACCCCGGCCCGCGGTTTCGACACGCGCGCGGTCCTGCTGCGCTGGCTGCTGGCCGACCCCGCGGGCTTCGAGCGACTGCGCGACGACCCGGGCGCCACGGTGAGCGGGGCGCGCCCCGAGGACGCCGCCCTGGTGTCCGGTCGTACGGCCGAGGCGATGGCCGCGTTCCGCGCCCGTGTCGTCCGGGGCGACGGCGATCCGGAGACCTGGGTCGGCCTCGGCCTCGCCGCGCGGGCCGAGGGGGACCCGGCCGGCGAGGGGCTGCTGGCCCGGCCGGAACGGGCGATGGCCCGGTACGCCGACTCGGCCGGCGCGGCGGACCCGCTGGAGATCGGCCGTGAGCTGGGCCGCTGCCCGACGGGGGCCGGGGCGGATCCCCTCCGCGCGGTGGCGAGCAGGGGCTGATCGCGGCCGGCCGCCAGCCGTCGGCCGCTGAGTCGCTCCAGGCCCTCGTCCGTCAGCCGCCCAGTCGCTCCAGGGCCTCGTCCGTCAGCCGGTACACCGTCCACTCGTTCTGGGGGCGCGCGCCCATGGCCTCGTAGAAGGCGATGGACGGCGCGTTCCAGTTGAGGACGGCCCACTCCAGGCGCTGGTAGCCGCGAGTGACGCAGAGGCGGGCGAGTTCGGTGAGGAGGGCCTTGCCGTGGCCGGCGCCCCGGGCGGTGGGGCGGACGTAGAGGTCCTCCAGGTAGATGCCGTGGACGCCGCGCCAGGTGGAGTAGTTGAGGAACCACAGGGCGAAGCCGACCGTCTCGCCGGTCGTGTCGTCGGTCGCGACGTGGGCGTAGGCGGCCGGGTGGTCGCCGAAGAGGGCCGTGCGGAGCTGTTCCGGGGTCGTCCTCACCTCGTGCAGGGCCTTCTCGTACTCGGCGAGTTCGCGGATCAGGGTGTGGATGACGGGGACGTCGGCGGATGTGGCGGCTCGAATCATGGGGCGAGGTTAACTCCGGTCGCCGTCGCGCAGCCGCCGGGCGATCTCCAGCCGCCGCGGCTCGGGTCGACGGCCGTCCTCGACGTCCCACACGCAGTTCTGCAGGACGCGGCCCAGGGTCCAGGCGCGGGCCCGGGCGCGGTCCAGGCCCAGCACGTCCGTCATCGCGTCGAACCGCCAGCGGATCTCGCCGGGCTCGAAGCGGTTGGCGAGGGCGGGCAGCAGCTCGAAGCCGGGGTCGCCGGCCAGCGGCTTCGGGTCGATGGCCAGCCAGGGGGCGCGGTCGGCGGCGAGCACGTTCTCGTAGTGCAGGTCCCAGTGCAGCAGCCGGTCGCCGGGGTCGTCCACGACCTCGCGCACCGCGGCCGCGCAGTCGGCGACGAGCCGGCGGACCGCGGGATCCGGGACGCGTTCCAGGGCCCGCGGGGTCCGGTCGAGCAGGGCGCCGGCGAGGTCGCCCAGGCGGCGCATGCCGTGCGGTGCCGGTACGGCGGTGAGCCGGGTCAGGAGCCGGGCGACGACGAGGACGGCCGCGCGGGAGTCGGGGACGTGCGACAGCGGGCGGGCCGGGTCGAGGCGCTCCAGGAGCAGAGTGCCGGTGGCCGGGTCGTGGTCGAGGAGCCGGACCGCCCCGGCACCGTCCCACACGCGCAGCGCGACCGGCTCGCCCTCGCTCTCGGAGTCGGGGAGCTGCAGTTTCAGCACGGCGGGAGTGCCGCCGGGGCGCAGGACCGGCAGGACGAGGGCGCTGACGCCGTGCATCGGCGGACCGTCGGGCCGCAGCTCCCAGCGCTCCAGGAAACCGGCGGCGAGGCCCGGCAGCGCGGCGACGAACGCGCGGCCCGCGTCCCCGTTGTACCTCTCCTGCGCCGCGACCAGCGCTTGCGGAATGTCGATCACGTCACGGACGTTACTGGCGTGCGTGAATCGGCTCATGCGAATCGACCGGGGCCCGCATCGGGTGTGGGGCTACGTCCGCAGCGCCCCCGGCACGTACGTATGGCTGGGCATCCTGTTCGTCACGACGGTGGCCATGCACCGCATGTCGCCCGAGTTCGAGCAGGAGTTCCTGCGGCAGCGCTCGACCAACCTGCACGAGTTGTCGCAGCATCCGCTGCGGGTCCTGGTGACGAGCGCGATGTGGATCGACGGCGGGATCTGGCTGCCGTACGTCGTCTTCTACAGCGTCTTCCACGCGCAGGCCGAACGCTGGCTCGGGACGCTGCGCTGGCTGGCCGTCGCCGCCGCCGCGCACGTGCTGGCGACCCTCATCAGCGAGGGCGCGCTGTGGCTGGCGATCAGGGACGGCCGGGCACCGAACTCGGAGGTCAACACCCTGGACTTCGGGGTGAGTTACGCGCTGGCGGGCGTGGTGGCGGTCCTCACCTACCGGATCGCGTCCCCCTGGCGGTACGTCTATCTCGTCGTCGTCCTGATCGTGTACACGTACCCGCTCGTGGCCGCGCCGACGTACACGGAGCTCGGCCACTTCCTCTCCGTGGTGATCGGACTCAGCTGCTATCCGCTGGTCAGAGGGTGCGGAAAAGCATGGAATCCGAAGGAGACAGTGGACTCCCACCGGGGTTGAATACCGGCATGAGCAGCTCGGCGAGCAGTGCCGTCAACGGTGGCATCTCCTTCTGGTACGCGGACGACGGCCTCCCGGCGGTGCGGGAGCCGCTCGCCGGGGACGCCTCGGCGGACGTCGTGATCGTGGGCGGCGGGTACACGGGACTGTGGACCGCGTACTACCTGAAGAAGGCGGCGCCCTCCCTGCGGGTCACCGTCCTGGAGCGGCGGTTCTGCGGCTACGGCGCCTCCGGCCGCAACGGCGGCTGGCTGTACAACGGCATCGCGGGCCGCGACCGGTACGCGAGACTGCACGGCCGGGACGCCGCCGTACGGCTGCAGCGGGCGATGAACGACACGGTCGCCGAGGTCGTCACGGTCGCCGCCGCCGAGGGCATCGAGGCCGACATCCACCGGGGCGGGGTGCTCGAAGTGGCCCGCACACCGGCGCAGCTGGCGCGGCTGAGGGACTTCCACGCGGCGGAACTGGCGTACGGCGAGCAGGACCGCGAACTCCACGACGCCCGGGGGACCGCGGAGCGGATCAGGGTCGCGGACGCCGTCGGCTCCACCTGGACCCCGCACGGCGCCCGCCTGCACCCGGTCAAACTGGTGAAGGGGCTCGCGGCGGCGGTCGAGGCGCTCGGGGTCACCGTCCACGAGCTGACCCCGGTGACGGAGATCCGGCCGCGCCGGGCGGTCACGCCGTACGGAACCGTCCGTGCGCCCTACGTCCTGCGCTGCACGGAGGGCTTCACGGCCGGGCTGAAGGGGCAGCGGCGGACCTGGCTGCCGATGAACTCCTCGATGATCGCGACCGAACCGCTGACCGACGGACAGTGGGAGTCGGTCGGCTGGGACGGGCGGGAGACGCTGGGCGACATGGCGCACGCGTACATGTACGCCCAGCGAACCGCCGACGGGCGGATCGCGCTCGGCGGCCGCGGGATGCCGTACCGCTTCGGCTCCCGGACCGACAACGACGGCCGCACCCGGCAGGCGACCGTCGAGGCACTCCGCGAGATCCTCGTCGGGTTCTTCCCCGCGCTCGCCGGGGTGCGCGTCGAACACGCCTGGTCGGGGGTGCTGGGTGTGCCGCGCGACTGGTGCGCGACGGTCACCCTCGACCGCTCCACCGGGCTCGGCTGGGCGGGCGGATACGTCGGCTCGGGCGTCGCCACCGCCAACCTCGCGGCACGCACCCTGCGCGACCTGGTCCGGCTGGACTCCGGCGAGGACGGCCCCACCGAGCTCACCGGCCTGCCGTGGGTCGGCCACAAGGTCCGCAAGTGGGAACCGGAACCGCTGCGGTGGCTGGGCGTGCAGGGCATGTACGCCACCTACCGCACGGCGGACCGCCGGGAGACCGCGACCCACGCCCCCCACTCGTCCCGACTGGCCCGCCTCGCGGACCGGGTGGCGGGGCGGGGCTGACGCATCGGACCACTCGCACCCCTCGTATTCCCGGAGGTGCTGTGTCGTACCTGTGTGCGACGATCTCCCCCAACTGTCAATGATCCAGGGGGAATCCGATGCCCGAGGCAGACTTCTGTCCGCCTGCGAGACGCGGCCGGTCGGCCGCCGTGCCGACCGTGTTCGCCGCCTTCCTCGCGCTGCTCGTCTCACTGCTGACCGTCGTGAGTGGAGCGGGGACCGCCCGGGCCGACGACCCCCCGTGCGCGCCGCTCGCGCTCGCGGCGTTCGGCGACCCGGGCGCCTCCGTCGCAACAGTGGCCGTACCGGCCGACGGCAGCGTCTGCTTCACGGTCACCGCGGAGGCGCCGGGCCTGCACCTGGTGTCCCTGGACGACCCGAGCAGCGACCTGTACCCGCAGATCTTCACCGCTGACGGCACCCAACTGGAGTGCTACGACGTCGAGTACGCGGTGAAGGGCTGGTGTGATCTCCCCACGGCGGGCACCTATGTCGTCAAGGTCGTCAACCGGGGCTGGGACACCGTGAACACCCCGGTGACCGTGGTTCCGCTCGCTGGGACGCGAGGATGTGCCGCACCGGTCGGCACGAACTGGGACCAGCCGGACGTCACCCGGACCTCCGTGACCCCGGTCGAGGTCGACTGCCAGCCGTTCACGGCCCAGCCGGGCGAGCGGATCCGGCTCGCCCACGGCACCAGGGTCTACGGCTCCACTCTCGCCTGGATCACCGACGCGACCGGCGCCCGGATCTGCCCGCACTTCCCGGAGGACGACGAGAACAGCTGCGTCCTGCCCGCCGACGGCACCGGCCCCTACCGGGTGATCTCCCAGGTCTCCGCCACGGAACAAGGCTTCCCGGCCGACTATGCCGTGCAGGTGCGCCGCCTCGACGACCCGCAGGGCTGCGTGACGGCGCCCGTCCGGCCCTACGGTGTTCTCGACGGCCCGGACCTCACGACCGACCCCTGCTTCACCTTCACCACCGACAAGGCCGGTCGCTACACCGTGCACTACGTGAGCGAGGACCGCTCGACCGGCCCGGTCTGGGTGTACGACGCCGACGGAAGAACGGTCTGCAGGTCCGGCAGCGACCCCTGCCGGGTGCCCTCGGCCGGTACGTACACCGCGCTGCTCGACGGCTCCCCACTCTTCCGGGACCACCACCAGGGCCTCCTCGTGCTCGACCGTGCCTCCGGTGCGGGCTGCGTGGCGACCGGGACAGGGCTGCACCGGGGTCAGTTGAGCACGGTGGGCCAGTACGACTGCCTTGCGCTGTCCGCCCCGCAGGGCGCCCGGATCGCCGCGCTCACCCCGCTCGCGTCGTCCGGCGTCGAGGCCGACGTGGAGGTGCTCGACCGGGACGGCGTCGAGCAGTGTGACGCGGAGAGCCTGTCGAACGGCGACTGCCCGCTCACCGGCGCGGCCCCCTACCGGGCGCTCGTGCACACCGAGAACAGTGCGGAAGGCGCGACGGGCCCCTACTCCGTCGCGATCCACCGCACCGACGCGACCGCCGACTGCCCCCTCCTGCCGGCCGGCAGTTTCACCGCCGACGGCGCGAAGGCCACGCTCACCACGGGCGACGGCGTCTTCTCGCACTGTCTGAACATTCCGGCGGACGCGCACACCGGCGCGGAGGTGTTCCAGCTGGCCGCCACCTCCGGTGCCGCCGCCGCGAAGTTCTCCGTACTGGACTCCACCGGCAAGAAGGTCTGCGACCGTTCGGCCACCACCGACGGCTGGACCGTCTGCCCGCTGACGCCGGGCAAGGCCCACACCGTGCTGGTCACCGGCCGGGACCAGGCCGCCGCCTACACCCTCTCCCGGCGCGACGTCACAGCGACGGCGAACTCCGCGGGCTGCTCCGCCACGGCCGTGGCCAAGGTCGGCGGGCCCTCCGTGAAGGGCTCCTACGGTGCCCCCGGCACCCTGACCTGCCACCAGATCACCACCGACGCGGCCGCCGACGTCGTGCACTTCGACGTGCGGGACGCGCTGGGCACCGCCAACCTCGCCGTCTTCGGCGCGGGTGGCGGCAGCGAGTGCTCCTTCCGCAACCGCTCCTGCGCGGCCACCGGGTCGACCACCCACCAGGTGCTCGTGCAGACCCCGGCCAACCTGAAGGCCTCGCCCGAGTACCACCTGGACGCCTTGCGCATCGCGACCGCCGACGGGCCCGCGCCGGAGTGCGCCAGGGTGCCGTCCGTCGCGTACGGGTACGGGCCGATCACCGGCACCCTGGACGAGTCCCACACCGCCGTGTGCGCGGCGCTTCCGACCGCCGGGTTCGACCGCTTCGACGCCGTCCTCAAGGACACCGGCGGCGCCACCACCACGGCGGTGCCCGCGCTGTACAACACCTCCTCGTGGACCAACGGCTGCACGCACTTCCTCCCGGAGAGCTACGGATGCGCCGTCCTCGGCTCGTCCCCGAAGAGCACCCCGACGGTGTTCCTGCTGGGTCTGCCCGAGAAGGCGTCCACCACGGCCTACAGCGCCGGGCTGACCTGCTCGTCCTCGCTGTGCGGCACCGAGAAGGTGGACGTCACCGCCATCAGCCCCGACACCGGGATCAGCGGTGGCAAGGTGAAGCTCACGGTCACCGGCACGGCGCTCGGCCCGGACGTCACGGTCCGGCTGGGCCAGGCCGGGAAGACGATCACGGCCAAGGCGGACTCGGTCTCCGCCGACAACCGGACGGTGACGGCGACCGTCGACCTGACGGGCGCCGCCACCGGTGTCTGGAACGTCAGCGTGATCACGCGCGGCTGGGAGTACCAGCGCGGCACCTTCACTGTCACCCAGCCCCAGCTGACGAACACCGCCGCTCCCAAGATCACCGGTACCTCCAAGGTCGGCGCCAAGGTCGCGGCGGCGCCTGGGAGCTGGTCGGCGGCTCCGTCGTCGTACACCTATCAGTGGAAGGCCGACGGCACGGCGGTCGGCGGGGCGACGGCGTCGACGTACACGATCCCCGCGTCCGCGCTCGGCAAGAAGCTCACCGTGACCGTCACCGCCGTCAAGGGCGGCTGGCAGAGCGGGACGGCGACCTCGGCCGCCGTGACCGTTGCCAAGGGAGACGCGCCGAAGGCGACCGAGCCGCCGGCGATCAGCGGGACGGCGAAGGTCGGGAAGACGCTGAAGGCGACCAAGGGGTCCTGGACTCCGGCGCCGACCTCCTGCTCGTACCAGTGGTACGCGAACGGCAGGGCCGTCGCCGGGGCGACCACGTCCTCGCTGGTCCTCAAGGCGGCACAGAAGGGCAAGAAGATCACCGTCAAGGTGATCGCCCACCGCACCGGTCGCAAGGACGGGTCGGCGGTGAGCAGGGCGACGAAGGCGGTCGTGAGCTGAGCGGGTCGGACGTACCGGATCGAGGGGACGGCCGCCGGGCCGTCCCCTCGATCCGTGCGGGCCGGGTCCGGTCAGACCGCTGGTTCCGGGAGCGGGGAGTCCGTGCGGGTGTCGTGGCGGGGGGCCTTCGCCGTCACCATCAGGCCGGCCACCAGGCCCGCGAGGAGCATGATGCCGGCGGCCCACCAGATGGCGACCGTGTAGCCGTGCACGACGCCCTCCTGCACGATCCGGGCCTTCTGCGCCGGGTTGCGCAGGTGGGCGGTGACGTAGGCGGCGCTGCTGGTGGTGGCGATGGTGTTGAGCAGGGCCGTCCCGATCGAACCACCCACCTGCTGCGAGGTGTTGACGGTCGCGGAGGTCACGCCGGAGTCCTGCGGGGCGACGCCCGCGGTCGCGGTCGCGAAGACCGGCATGAACGTCAGGCCCATCCCGAGGCCCATCAGCAGCAGCGCGGGCAGGATCTCCGTGGGGTACGAGGAGTGCACGGTCATCCGGGTCAGGATCACCATGCCGCCGGAGGCCAGGACCATGCCGGGGACCATGAGCCCGCGCGGCGGCACGCGGTTCATCAGCCGGGCGGAGATCTGCGTGGACCCGACGATGATCGCGACCGTCAGGGGCAGGAAGGCCAGACCCGTCCGCACCGGCGAGTAGCCGAGGACGACCTGGAGGTAGTACGTCATGAACAGGAACAGGCCGAACATGCCGATCACCGCGAGCGCCATGGTCAGGAAGCAGCCGGCGCGGTTGCGGTCCTTGACGATGTGCAGGGGCAGCAGTGGGCTCGGCGCCCTGTTCTGCCACCACACGAACGTCACGAGCAGAGCCACCCCGACCGCGAACAGGCCGAGCACCACCGGATCCGTCCAGCCGCGCGGCTGGGCCTCGCTGAAGCCGTAGACGATCGCGACGAGACCGCCGCAGCCCATCACCGCGCCGGGCACGTCGAGGCGGGCGCCCGCGTGTCCGGGGCGGTCGTGGAGCAGGGCGAGGGCGCCGAAGACCGCGGCGATCGCGATGGGCACGTTGACGTACAGGCACCAGCGCCAGTTCAGGTACTCGGTGAGCAGGCCGCCGACGATGAAGCCGATCGCGGAGCCGCTGCCGGCGAGGGCGCCGTAGATGCCGAACGCCTTCCCGCGCTCCTTCGGGTCGGTGAACGTGGTCGTCAGCAGGGACAGGGCCGAGGGCGCCAGTAGGGCGGCGAAGGCGCCCTGGAGGGCGCGGGCGCCGAAGAGCATGCCCTCGCCGGTGGCCGCGCCGCCGAGCGCGGAGGCGGCGGCGAAGCCGATCAGGCCGATGACGAAGGTGCGTTTGCGGCCCACCAGGTCGGCGATGCGGCCGCCGAGCAGCAGCAGACCGCCGAAGGCGAGCGTGTAGGCGGTGATCACCCACTGCCGGTTGGCGTCGGACATGCCGAGGTCGCGTTGCGCGGAGGGGAGCGCGATGTTCACGATCGTCGCGTCCAGCACGACCATCAGCTGCGCGAGGGCGATGACCACCAGGCCCCACCAGCGGCGGGGGTCGGCTTCCTCGGTCGCGGCCGGTTCACCTGTCGGGGTGGCGCTCATCCGGTCAGCAGACCACGGATCGGGCGGTGCCGCATCCCCTGCGGACCTGTGCCTGGTCATGGCTCAGCACCACCTTCCCGGGGTGTGTTCCCGCGGCCTCGCCGGCGGGACGTTCGGTGACGTGTACGGACGGACGACGTGCATGTGGTTCCCCCAGACGTGCATCTGGTTCCCTCGTCGGAAGGAAGGCGTACCGGGGCCGGGTGCCCCGTCCCGAGCTCAGGTCTCCGGGCTCGTGCTCTCGGGCTCGTGCTCTCGACCTCAGGCTCTCCTGAGGTCGAGGGAGCGCCGGCCGAGCGCGAGGGAGACGGCGGTGAGGGCGCTGTTGAACGAGACCTCGGACAGCACCCCGGGCGCGGCGACCTGGTCGCCCGCGAGGTACACGCCGTCGCCGCGGTCCACGGCCGGGCGGTCGCGCCAGCTGGTGCCGGGCAGGTCGACCGCGCCGGTACGGCCGTTCGCGACGGCCTCCCGCCGCCAGGTGACGCGGGAGCGCCAGCCCTCGAAGGCCAGGTCGAGGAGGTCGTCGGCGCGGTCGGTGCCGGCCGACCGGGACGCGTGCGGCGGGATCGGGATCTGCCCTTGGAGCAACTGCTCGCCGGCCGGGGCCAGCGTGCGGTCCTGGGCGGTGAACCGCTCGATCCAGCCGGGCGCGTCCAGGTCCGCGACGGCGAACGCGTCCCCGCGCCGTGTGCGAAGGGCGAGGTCGACGAGGACCGTACGGCCGCCGGTCCAGGTCAGCGAGTCGTCGCCGAGCAGGCGGCGGGCGGAGTCCAGGGAGGTGGCGACCACGACGGGGGTGTCGGTGGGAAGTGTGTCGACGCGGGACAGGGTCTCCACGCGGACCCCGAGGTTCCAGGCGCGGGCGGCCATCCGGTCGATGACGCTCGCCCAGCCGCCGCGCGGGTAGTGCGCCTCGGGCGGCACCCGCGTGGCGCGCCGCAGGCGCTCCTGCACGAAGGCCGCGGACAGGGCGCCCGGGTCGTGGTGGAAGACGGCCACCGCCGAGTAGTGGGCGGCGGCGCGGGCGGCCTCCTCGCCGGCCTGCCGGGTGGCCCAGGACAGGAAGTCGCCGTCCACGGGCGCCTGCCGCGCGCCGCGCCTCGCCAGCTTCAGCAGGGCGAGGGGCGGGGTGCGGCGCAGCACCCCGTGGTGCCTGAACCGCAGCCGGGCCGCCTCCAGGGGCGGGAGCGGGGCGAGTGGTCCGAGGAGGTCGCGCTGCCTGAGCCAGGCCCAGTGCGGGCCGGCGCTGTAGAGGGCGTGCGGTCCCTCGTTGGTGCGGTACGGGCCCTCGGCGGTCCGCGCCCGCCCGCCGAGGGTGTGGTGGGCTTCGTACACGGTGACCTTGGCGCCCGCCTCGGCGGCGGTGACGGCCGCGGTGAGGCCGGCGAAGCCGCCGCCGATGACGGTGATGCGGTGCATGGCTCGGGGTCTCCCTCTGTCGGGGTCGCCTTTCGCTGACGTCCATAGGACCGTCCGGCGGGCCCGGAATGTGACATCGCCGCTGTTCGCGCAGGTCAGCCGCGTCGCCGGTGGCGCGGGTCGGGGGAGTTGTCAGTGGCGCGGTGCAGGATGGGGGCATGGTGAGGCGAGCGGTGGGCGAGAGGGGTGCGGCCGGTGCGGCGGGCGGGCGCGGCGCGACGGGGGCACGGGGTGCGACGGCGGCGCGGGGTGCGGCCGGGGTGCGGGGTGCGGCCGGGGTGCGGGGTGCGCGGCGGCCGGAGCTGCGGCTGCCCGCGCTGGAACCGTATGACGGCGGGGAGCTGGAGCCCGACGGGGACTACGACGGGCTGGAGTTCCGGGAGACGGACTTCGCCGGACAGGACGCCGGGGGCGCCCGCTTCATGGACTGCGCGCTGACGGGGTGCGCGCTGGACGAGACCCGACTGCACCACGCCCGTCTCCTCGACTCACGCCTCACCGGCATCAGAGGGGTGGGCACCGACCTCGCCGAGTCGTCCCTGCGGGACGTCGAGCTGATCGACGCGCGGCTCGGCGGTGTGCAGTTGCACGGGGCGATCCTGGAGCGGGTGTGGATCCGCGGCGGGAAGATCGACTACCTGAACCTGCGGGGGGCCCGCCTCAAGGACGTCGTCTTCGAGGGCTGCGTCCTGGTCGAGCCGGACTTCGGGGGCGCGACCCTGGAGCGGGTGGAGTTCGTCGACTGCGCGCTGAAGGGCGCCGACTTCAGCGGGGCCACGCTGACGGACGTCGACCTGCGCGGGGCCGCCGCGCTGGAGATCGCGCGGGGTGTGGACCGGCTGGCGGGGGCGGTGATCAGTCCCGCGCAACTGGTCGACCTGGCGGCGGTGCTGGCGGCCGAGCTGGGTATCCGGGTGGAGGGCTGAGGGCACGCGGGGTCGGGGACACGGGGCGGCGGGGGTGTGACGGGGCGGCAAGGCGCGTCAGGTGACGGTCGGGCGCGTCGGGTGACGGTCGGGCGCGTCAGGCGTTGGTCCTGCGCGTCAACCGGCGTTCGGAAGCGCTCACTTCAGGCGGGGGAACCGGGCCAGCAGGGACCAGATGGCCGGGTTCTCGCCGAGGTCCTCGTGCAGGTCGGTCAGGTCGGCGAGCAGGTCGTGCAGGAAGTCACGTGCCTCGCGGCGCAGTTCGGTGTGCGAGAAGGTCAGCGGCTTCTCGTCGGCCGGCATCCAGTCCGCCTCGATGTCCACCCACCCGAAGCGGCGCTCGAAGAGCATGCGGTCGGTGGACTCGGTGAAGTCGAGTTCGGCCCACTGGGGACGCGAGGCGCGTGAGCCCGCCGGGTCCTGGTCGATCCGCTCCACGATGTCGCACAGCGCCCACGCGAAGTCGAGCACCGGCACCCATCCCCAGGCTGTGGACAGCTCCCGGTCCGTGTCGGTGTCGGCGAGGTAGACGTCGCCGCAGAACAGGTCGTGGCGCAGGGTGTGGACGTCCGCACGGCGGTAGTCCATCTGCGGCGGGTCGGGGAAGCGGTTGGAGAGGGCGTAGCCGATGTCGAGCACGTGGTGATGGTGTCACGCCCGCCTAGGATCACTGGAGTGTCCCGATCCGCCCCTCTTGCCCCGAATGCCGTGTCCGCCACCACCTCCGGCCGGGCCACCACCTCGGCCCGAACCGCCGCCCTCTCCGCCCGCGGCGCCACCTCCGCCGCCCTGCTGCTCGCCCTCGCCCTGACAGCGTGCAGTGGCGATGGCGGAGGTGGTGGAGGCGGCGGGGATGGTGGCGGGACGGGCGAGGCCCGGGTGGACGGCGAGTCCGGTGCCCCCGGTGTCCGCGACCCGTACTTCCCCCAGGCGGGCAACGGCGGGTACGACGTCACGCACTACGACCTGGCGCTCGACTACGACCCCGGCCGGCAGCACCTCACCGGCACCGCCGGGCTCACCGCCCGCGCGACGCAGCGCCTCTCCGCCTTCGACCTCGACCTCAAGGGCCTGGACGTCGAGCAGGTCACCGTCGACGGCAGCCGGACCCGCTGGTCCCGCGCCGGCCAGGAGCTGACCGTCCGCCCGCACGACGCGCTCGCCCGGGGCCGCACGTTCCACGTCACGGTCCGCTACGCGGGCACACCGGAGACGGTCACCGACGCCGACGGCTCCGCGGAAGGCTGGGTGCGCACCGACGACGGCGCCCTGGCCCTCGGCGAGCCCACCGGGTCCATGACCTGGTTCCCCGGCAGCCACCACCCGTCCGACAAGGCGTCGTACGACATCGCCGTCACCGTCCCCGAGGGTCTCCAGGCCGTGTCCAACGGGGAGTTGACGAGCCGTACCACCGCCCGCCACCGGACGACCTTCCGCTGGCACACCGCCCAGCCCATGGCGAGTTACGTCGCCACGGTCGCCGTCGGGCGGTACGAGATCACCCGGTCCACCACCCGGGACGGAGTGCCCGTGTACGTCGCCGTCGATCCCCGGCGGGCGAAGGCGAGCCGGGCGGTGCTGGCCGGCATCCCCGGGATCATGCGGTGGGCGCAGGGCGTCTTCGGCCCCTACCCCTTCTCCTCCACCGGGGCGATCGTCGACCGCGCGGACGGCCTCGGCTACGCCCTGGAGACCCAGAACCGGCCCGTCTTCCCCGATGTCCCCGACACCGGGACCCTCGTCCACGAACTCGCGCACCAGTGGTACGGCGACTCGGTCACGCCGAGAACCTGGCGGGACATGTGGCTCAACGAGGGCTTCGCCACGTACGCGGAGTGGCTGTGGCAGGAGGAGCACGGCGGTGACACGGCCGAGGCGGTCTTCTCCGCCCTGTACCGGGGCGACTACTACGACAGCCCCGACTACAACGAGGCCGTCTGGGCCTTCCCGCCCGCCGAACCGCCGAGCGCCGGGCGGTTGTCCGACAGCCCCGTGTACGAGCGCGGCGCGATGGTCCTGCACAGGATCCGGCAGACGGTCGGCGACGGCGCCTTCCGCGGCATCCTCCGCGGCTGGGCCGCCGTCCACCGTCACGGCAACGCGGACACCGCCGACTTCACCGCGTACGTGGAGCGGAAGGCACCCGGCAAGGACTTGAGCGAGATCTGGAAGGACTGGCTGTACGGGGACGGCAGACCGGCGGGCGGGGGATAGGGGCGGCAGGGTTGCATGAGTTCACACGGGCAGACCGGGGCGCCCGGTTCACACGGGCACGGCGGCTGCGCCGGTTCACACGGGCACGTCAGCCGAACCGGTTCACACGGGCCCTCCGGCCGCACCAGTTCACGCGAACACATGCGTTACCTCCGTTCACGCGAGCGCGTCAGCCGCACCGGTTCACACGGGACGCCGACCGCTCCCGTTCACACGAGTTCACCGACCGCACCAGTTCACACGAACACACGCGTTACCTCGGTTCACACGAGCACGCCGACCGCACCGGTTCACGCGACCTCACCAGTCGCACCGGTTCACACCACCCCCGGGCCACCGTCAGCTCGGTCGCTGCGCGTCCCACTCCCCTCCCCCGGCCGTCCCGCTCCCCTCCTGTTCCCAAGCGGTGAGCAGCCTGGCCAGACCGGGCGGCCACACCGGCTCCGCCTCCTCGGCGAGTTCCTCCCGGCTCCACCAGCGTCCGCTGAGGATGCCGTCCTCGGCCTGTGCGGCGGCCAGTCCGGGGCCGGCGGGCTCGCGGTGGGGGCCGTGGGCGACGTAGATGTGCTCGTGCTGGCGGATGTGGACGTGAAATCGGCTGAAGTCGTGTTCCCAGGTGCACAGCAGCGGGCCCGGCTCCACGTCCGTCCAGCCGGTCTCCTCGCGCAGTTCGCGCTGGGCGCCCTCGCGTGGGGTCTCGCCCGTCTCCAGGCCCCCGCCGGGCAGCGCCCAGTGCACGCCGGTCTCGGGGTTGTCGTACCGGAAGAGGTAGACCGCGCCCTCAGGGTCGACCACGGCGACGCGGGCCGCCGGGCGCGGGGTGCGCAGCGTCTTGCGCAGCACCGCGCAGGGGCGGCCGCGACGGCGGTCGGGGCGGTGGGCGACGACCTCGTAGCCGAGGGCGGTCCAGAAGGCGAGGGCCCCGGGGTTGTCGTCGAGGACGGCGAGACGGACGGCGGTGCGGTCCGCCGCCCGGAGGCGGTCCTCGACCAGGGCGGCCAGCCGCCGCCCGTGCCCCCGCCGGTGTGCGCCGGCGTCCACCATCAGCAGCCCGATCCACGGGTCCGGATCGGCGGGGTCGGGGTGGTGGGCCAGGGTGACGGCGATCCCGGTGAGCCGCCCGGACTCGCGGGCGAGCAGGACCTCCACGTCCGGGTCGGCCAGTTCGTCGGCCAGCGCCGTCGCCACCTGCTCGGGCCGGATGTCGTCCGGGTCGGGGAAGTCGCCGCTGAGGGCGTGGAACTCGCGGTTGGAGGCGTACAGCGCGGTGAGTTCGGTGAGGAGGGCGGCCGGCAGGTCGCGGTCGGAACTGAGGGCGAGCGGCTGGAGGATCACGCCCGGCAACCTATCGCGGGGCACGCCGAAGCCCCCGGCATCCGCGCGGCCGGGGGCTTCGTCGGGGCGGGGCGGGCGTCAGACGCTGACGCCGAAGTCCTGCGCGATGCCGACCAGGCCCGAGGCGTAGCCCTGGCCGACCGCGCGGAACTTCCACTCCGCGCCGTTGCGGTACAGCTCGCCGAAGACCATGGCCGTCTCCGTGGCCGCGTCCTCCGAGAGGTCGTAGCGGGCGATCTCCGCGCCGCCGGCCTGGTTGACGATGCGGATGTAGGCGTTGCGGACCTGGCCGAAGTTCTGCGAGCGGTTCTCCGCGTCGTAGATCGAGACCGGGAAGACGATCTTCTCGACGTCGGCGGGGAGGCCCGCCAGGTTGACGTTGATCGCCTCGTCGTCGCCGGCGCCCTCGCCGGTGCGGTTGTCACCGGTGTGGACGATGGTCTGGTCCGGGGTCTGCTTGTTGTTGAAGAAGACGAAGTGTCCGTCCGAGTAGACCTTGCCCTGGGGGTTGACCGCGATGGCCGACGCGTCCAGGTCGAAGTCGGTGCCCGTGGTGGTGCGGACGTCCCAGCCGAGGCCCACGGTGACGGCGGTCAGGCCCGGAGCCTCCTTGGTGAGCGAGACGTTGCCACCCTTGGACAGGCTTACAGCCATGGTTGGGAGTCCTTTCCTAGTTTTGCGTACGGAAGTACGCCAGTACGGCACGAAGCTACCGCTACCCCTAGGAACGCAGAGAGGGGTACGCAGGGTTCCAGCTCTCTTTACTTTCTTTACCCGACTCTTTCGCCGCCCGGGATAATCGGGTGACGCGGACCGGACAGAACCGGGAACATGGACGTCATGTCCGGTCCCTATCTCATCCGCGGCTCCGTCTCGCTCCCCGAGGCCGAGCTCCTGTGGCGTTTCTCGCGGTCGTCCGGGCCGGGCGGACAGCACGTCAACACCAGCGACTCCCAGGTGGAGCTGCGCTTCGACGTGGCGAAGACCGAGGCGCTGCCCGAGGTGTGGAAGCAGCGGGCCCTGGAGCGGCTGTCCGGGCGGCTGGTCGACGGGGTCGTCACCGTCCGGTCCTCCGAGCACCGCTCGCAGTGGCGCAACCGCGAGACCGCCGCCGTACGCCTGGCGGCGCTGCTCGCCGAGGCGACCGCCCCGCCGCCCAAGCCGCGCCGTCCCACGCGCATCCCGCGCGGCATCAACGAACGGCGGCTGCGGGAGAAGAAGCAGCGCTCGGACACCAAGCGCGGCCGGACCGGGCGGGACTGGGGATAACGCCTCCGGGCCGACCCGCCGTCCCGCGCCCGCCGTCCCGCGCCCGCCGTCCCGCGCCCACTTCGAAGCCCACCCGGGCCGGCTGCGGGCGTCACCCACCGCATGCTCGGCTCGCTCACCGAGGCCGACGACGCCGTGCGGGAGACATGGCTGCGGCTGAGCCGCTCCGACACTCGTGACATCGCCCACCTCGGCGGCTGGCTGACGACGGTGACCGGACGGGTCTGCCTGGACATGCTGCGCTCGCGCCGGTCCCGGGCCGAGGACCCCTCGATGTCACGGCGCCGGTGCCGTCCCGGCCGCGGGCCCCGAACAGGACGCGCTCCTCGCCGACCCGGCGGGCGTCGCCCTGCTGGTCGTCCTGGAGGCCCTGACGCCCGCCGAACGGCTGGCGTTCCTCCTGCACGACCTGTTCGCGGTGCCCTACGACGACATCGCGACCGTGCTGGGGCGCTCCCCGGAGGCGTCCCGGCAGCCGGCCGGCCGGGCCCGGCGCCGGGTGCGCGGGGCCGGGACGCCGGAGGCCGGGCGGCGGGAGGTCGTCGAGGCGTTCCCGGCCGCAGCCCGGGACGGCGACTTCGAGGGGCTGGTGAGGGTCCTCGACCCGGACGTGCTGGCGCGCGGCGCGGCCGGGGTGACCGCGGGCGCGGCGGCGGTGGCGGGTGGCGCGAGAGGTTTCGCCCACCTCGCCCGTCTCGCGCGCCCCCGTCCTGGTCGACGGGGCGACCGGCCTCGTGGTGCCGGCCGGGGACCGGGTGGAGCGGGTGGTGATCTCCACGTTCGTGGGGGAGCGGATCGCCGTCATCGACGTCGAGAGGGACCCCAAGCGGGTTCCCGCCTCGGCGTGACGCCGCTCGGAGGGGTCAGGTGAGCCGCGACAGCTCCAGGACCCCGACGGGCTGGTCCCCGCTCGTCTCCCCGGTGCGGCGGAAGCCCAGCCCGAGGTAGAAGCCCTCCGGACCGGTGGGCCCGGGATGCCAGGTGACGTAGAGCTCCTTGCCGCCGCGGCGGCGGATCTCCTCGGCCACCGACCGCACGGCGAACCGGCCGTAGCCGCGGCCCTGTTCGCCGGCGGCGATGTTCAGGCGCCACAGACCGGAGCGGACGGAGGTGCCGTCGCCGTTCCAGTCGATGTCGAGGAAGGCCATCAGGAAGCCGACCGGGCGGTCCCCGTCGACGATCAGCCGGGGCCAGGCGAGGTCCGCGCGGACGTACGCCTCGGCGAGGGACTCCGCGACGGGCTCGACCGCGTGCTCCTGGTCGGGGCGCACCCGTACGCCGAGGGCGGCGGCGAGGTTGTGCCTGGTGATCTCTTCGAGGCGGGGCCCGCACCTGGTCGTCATGTCCGCACCCTAGGAGGGCGGTTCACCGGCGAGCGACGGAATTACGGCCCCCCGAGGCCCCCTTGCGGGACGGCCGGGCGCGACGGCCTCCCGTGCGGTCCACCCGTGACGGCTCCCGTACAGGCCACCTGTGCGGGCCTCCCGTGACGGCTGCCCCTGCAGGCCACCTGTGCGGGCCTCCCGCAGTCGGCCTCCCGCGACGGCCGCCCGTATCGGCCCTCCTCAGCCCAACTGCCGGTAGCGCCCCCGGAAGTACGTCAGGGGGCCGCCCTCCGCGCTCGGGACCCGGGCGGTCAGTACGCGGCCGATGACCAGGGTGTGGTCGCCCGCCGGTATGCGCTGCTCCGTACGGCACTCCAGGGTGGCCAGGGCGCCGCCCACCAGGGGAGCGCCGGACACCTCGCCGCGTACGTAGGGGATGTCCTCGAACAGCAACCGGTCGCTGATGCGGCCCTTCATGGCGAAGCGGCCCGCGATGTGCCGCTGGCTCTCGGAGAGGACGGAGACGCCCCACAGGGGCTGCTCGTCGAGGAGGTCGTCCATGCGGGAGCCGTCGCGGAGGCTCACCATCACCAGGGGCGGGTCGAGGGAGACGGACAGGAACGCGGTGGCCGTCATGCCGACGTCCTCGCCGTCCGGAGCGCCGGGGTCGTCAGGGTCGAGGGAGGGCTCGAGGGCGGTCACCAGGACCACGCCCGCCGCCAGCCGGGACATGGCGGCGCGGAACTCGTCGTTGCTCACCCCCTCAGCATGCCCGGCGGCGGGCACGGGGGTGGCGGGGGGCGCGGCGGGGGGAGTCTTCAGCACGCCGGAAACGCTAGTGCCCGCCGTCCGCGCCCCGCATCGGGCCTCCGGCCGAGGCCGGACCTAGGACCGGCCTAGGACCTCCCTCGGCGGGGTGTGTGGACTTCCCCCGGACGCGGTGGGTACCCGGGCGTTACCGTACGTGCACCATCTCCCCGCCCGGGGAGAAAAACAGCGTTCAGGAAACGCACAGGAAAACCGCAGAAAGCCCACTCAATTGTTCATCTCTAGCTGTGACTTGAGTCACAAGAGACGTTAATTGTTGACCCTGTGTACCGAGTGGGCAGCGCGCTGTGATTCAGTGGCGGAGAAACTGCCAGGACGATACGCCGAAGAGAACCCTTGATTCGCTGCGAGGTCTCGGGGGGAGGGCGCACATGGAGACCGAGTCGGAACCCTACGTCCGCCTTGCGTCCCTGCGACAGCTGCACCAGGCCATGGCCGAGATGAACACGGCACGCAGCCTCGCGGACACACTGCAGACCGTCTCGGACGGCGTGGTCAGCGCCCTCGGGTACGAGCTGGCGTGCGTCAACCTGGTCCGCCCCGACGGCGACCTGGTGGTCGCCGCCTTCTCCGGCAACCAGGCCGCCGAGGCCCTCATCACCGGGCGGGTCGGCTCCCGCGATTCCTGGGAGCGCCGGCTCGGCATGGGCGAGCACTGGGGCGACCTGGTGTTCATCCCGCACACCGAGGGCTGGGTCCTCGACGACGACGACGTACCGCAGTGGTACACCGACGGACCCGCGCCCCGCTTCGAGGACGAGTGGCACCCCTCGGACCGGCTGTTCGCGCCCATGTTCACGCCCGGCGTGCAGGGCGGCGCCTGCGGCGAGCTGATCGGCGTGCTCTCCGTGGACCGCCCGCGCAACGGCCGCCGGCCGGGCGCGTGGGGTCGGGAAGCGCTCCAGATGTACGCGTTCCAGGCCGCCATAGCGATCAGCAACGCGCGCCTACGGGCCAACATGCAGCGCGCACTGGTCAGGCTCGAAAGGGACCAACAGGCCCTGCGTGCCAGCGAGGAGAGCTTCCGGCAGGCCTTCGAGTACGCCCCCTCCGGCATGGCCATCGCCGAGATGGGCGGCGACCAGCACGGCCGAATACTGCGCACCAACGACGCCCTGTGCCGCCTGCTCGGCCGGCCCGCCTCCGCGATGCGCCGCTACTCCTTCTCCGACCTCGTGCACCCCGAGGACATAGGCACGCTCCTGCGGACCTCCGCCGAGGGCGGCCGCGCGGAGCTCAGGCTCGGCCGCCGCGACGGCACCTACGTCTGGGTCAGCATGCGCAACTCGGTCGTCGCGGACGCCGCCGACGGGCCGCGCTTCCTGCTCACCCACGTCGAGGACATAGAGGAGCGCAAGCGCCGCGAGCTCCAGCTCGCGCACCGCGCCTCCCACGACGCGCTCACCGGACTGCCCAACTCCGCCGAACTGCGCTCCCGCCTCTCCTCCCGCCTGTGCCAGCGGGCCGGCCACTCCGCCGCCCTGGAGTCCCTGGACGCGGCCTTCGGTCATCCCGTCTACGCGGTGAGCGGCGAGGACTTCGACGACTACCGGCCGGCCGCCGAGGCGCTCGACGCCTACGACCACCACGTGCACACCGCCGCCCCCGAGGACGGGCGCGACGAGGGCGCCAAGGGGCTCGCCGTCCTCTTCTGCGACCTCGACGGCTTCAAGTCGATCAACGACCGCTTCGGTCACAACGCCGGTGACGCGGTCCTCATCGAGGTCGCCCGGCGGCTGTCGAACGGGGTCCGCGACGGCGACACGGTGGCCCGGCTCGGCGGTGACGAGTTCGTCGTGCTCGCCGACGGGCTCGGCCGCGCCGACGCCCAGGACCTCGCCGTACGCCTGCGCAACGAGATCATCCAGCCCATCCGCGTCGACGGCCGGGCCGTGCGGGTCGGGGCCAGCTTCGGCATCGGCTGGGCGCACTGCGGAATGACGGCGGACGAGGTGTTGAAATCCGCTGACGAGCGGATGTACGTAGAGAAACGATCTCGTCCCAAACAGCACAGACGCGCGGGATGATCCCCAGGTCAGCGAGTTGATGCGAGCGGAGTCACCCGTTTGGGCCACGGGGAGCGGGTAGGCTCGCCATTCTGACCACACGTATCGCGACCGACCCGCACCTGTTTGAGGAGTACCAAGGGATGACGTCCGGCAACAACGGCGCGACCCCGCCCGAGGACGACGACCCGTTCGGCTACCTCTACGCCGACGGACAGGCCAACGGGGCGCAGCCGCCGTCCGGCGGAGGCTACGGCTACCCGAACTCCGTCAACCGGGTGCGCGCCGTCGGCCAGCGGCAGTACGGCCAGCAGGCGACCACCGCGCAGTACGGCCAGCCCACCGTGCCGCAGCAGCAGGGCCCGCACGGCCAGCAGGCCGCCCACTACGCCGCGCCCGAGACGTTCCCCGGCGGCGGCGCGCCCACGTCCCCGCAGCAGTCGTCGCACGGCGGCGGCCGAGGCCGCGGCCCCAACACCAAGGGCCTGCTGATCGGCGCGATCGCGGTGGTGGCGGCGGTCGTCATCGGCATCGTGGTGGCCATGGCGAACGGCGACTCCGGCGGCGGCAAGAAGAACGAGGGCCAGGCGTCCACCGCCCCGTCCACCTCGCAGAGCAGCCAGCCGAGCCCGTCGAACAGCAACAGCGAGGCCAGCGAGGAGAACCTGCCGACCATCGACGCGAAGGCGCTGCTGCTCGGTGGCGGCGCCGCGACCGCGTCCGACGTCAAGGGCGCCAAGGCCGACGGCGGCGTCTACGTGACCGGCTTCAACACCACCGGAGCCTCGGTCACCTGGAACGTCAGCGGGATCCCCAAGGGCGGCAAGTACAGCCTCTACACCGGCTACAGCGTCCCCGGCAAGGACGCCACCGCGACCCTCACGATCAACGGCACGGCCTCCGACTCGCCGGTCGGCCTGAAGAACTACGCGAAGGCCGGCGAGGGCGACTACGAGAAGGGCTGGACGAAGACCTACAACTACATCCAGCTCAACAAGGGCACCAACACGATCAAGGTGTCCTGCGAGAACGGCAACCAGTGCGACGCGCTGCTCGACCAGATGTGGCTCGTCAGCGGCTGGGTCGACTCCTAGGAGCTGTCCGGCCGGTCACGCCGCGCCGGCCTCGCTCGTCACCCTTGTCCGGGGCAGCAGGTTCTCGTAGGTCGTCCGGCTGAACTCGCCCGCCACCGGTGCCAGGACCGTCGCAGTGGACAGAGCGACCGCGCGGGCCAGGCGGTCCGGCCAGGGCAGGTGGTCCGCCAGGCCCGACAGCAGGCCGGCGACCGCGGAGTCGCCGGCGCCCGTCGGATTGCCCCGGACCCGGGCCGGCGGGGCGGCGCGCCAGCGGCCCTCCGGGGTCACCGCGAGCAGCCCGTCGGGGCCCAGGGAGGCGACGACGGCGTGGGCGCCGCGTCGCCGGGCGTCCCGGGTGGCCTGCAACGGCTCGTGTGAGCCGGTCAGTTCGGCGAGTTCCTCCGCGTTCGGCTTCACGATGTCGGGGCGCGCGGCCACCCCGCGGCGCAGCGGTTCGCCGCCGGTGTCCAGCAGCACGGGGACGCCCGCCGCCCTCGCCACCCGTATCAGTCCGGCGTACGCCCCCACCGGCACCCCCGGCGGCAGGCTGCCGCACAGGGCCACCGCCGAGGCGGACGCGACGAGTTCGCCGTACGCCCTCTGGAAGGCGGCCCATTCGGCCGGACCGACCGACGGGCCGGGTTCGTTGAGCTGGGTGGTGTCGCCGCTGCGCTCGTCCACGACGGCGACCGTGCGCCGGGTCGCACCGGCGACCGGCAGGAGCGCGTCCACCACCCCCGGCACGGCGGCGAGCCGCTCGCGCACCGCGCGCCCGGTGGCACCGCCCGCGAACCCGGTCGCCGTCACCTCGTGCCCGAGGGCCGCCAGGACGCGGGCCACGTTCAGGCCCTTGCCGCCCGGGCGTTCGGTGACCTCGGACACCCGGTGGGAGGCGTGGGGCAGCAGGGCCGGCACGCGGTAGGTGAGGTCGAGGGCGGTGTTCAGCGTGACCGTGAGGATCACCTGGGCGACCTCCCCCGACGGTGCGTGCGCGTGCCTGTCCGAGGCTCGATCATGCCAAAGAGACGGCGCTGCTCCCAGCCCCCGGATCGGCCACCGTCTCCCGGTTCGCGTACGGATCAGGCCAGTTGGGGATCGACCACCCACGCGCCGCGGCGCATCACGCCCCGCAGGTTGAAGCCGGCGTCCAGCAGGACCAGGTCGGCGTCCTTGCCGGGTTCCAGGGAACCCACCGTGTCGTATCTCCCCAGCAGGCGGGCCGGGTTGGCGGACAGGGCGGCCACCACGTCCTCGACGGCCAGCCCGTCGACCGTCACCGCCCGCTGGAAGGCGCGGTCCAGGGTGAGGGTGGAGCCCGCGATGGAGCCGCCCTCCACCAGGCGGGCCACGCCCTCGCTGACCTCGACCTCCAGCGGGCCGAGCTGGTAGCGGCCGTCGCCGGCGCCGGCCGCGTCCATGGCGTCGGTGATGAACGCGACCCGTGCGGCGCCCGCGTGATGGAACGCCAGCTGGAGGGAGGCGGGGTGCAGGTGTGTGCCGTCGTTGATGAGCTCGACGGTGACGCGCTCGTCCTCCAGGAGGGCAGCGATCGGGCCCGGGGCGCGGTGGCCGATCTGGGGCATCGCGTTGAACAGGTGCGTCGCGACCGTCGCGCCCGCGTCGATGGCCTCCACCGTCTGCTCGTACGTGGCGTCCGTGTGCCCGACGGCCGCGATCACGCCGTGCTCGGCGAGCAGCCGTACGGAGTCGAGGCCGCCGGGGAGTTCGGTGGCGAGGGTGACCATCCTGGCCTGCCCGCGCGCCGCCTCGATCAGCTTGCGGACCTCCGCCGGGTCCGGGTCGCGCAGCAGCCGCTCGGAGTGCGCGCCCTTGCGGCACGGCGAGATGAACGGTCCCTCGAAGTGGATGCCGGCGATGTCGCCCTGCTCGGCGAGCTCGGACAGGAGCCCGGCCTGCCGGGTCAGGAAGTCCATGTCGTCGGTGACGGTGGAGGCGACCAGGGTGGTGGTGCCGTGCAGACGGTGGGCGCGGACCGCGGTGAGGACGTCCTCGGCGGGGCCGGAGAACGACGTGCCGCCGCCGCCGTGGTTGTGGATGTCGACGAAGCCGGGGACCAGCCAGTGGCCGCTGACGTCGATGATGTCCGCGCCGGCGTCGGCCTGCGGGGCGTCGGGGGCGATGCGTCCGCCGTCGACGGTGATCCGGCCGTCGTCCACGACGCCGGTGGGCAGCACCACGCGGGCGCCGGTGAGCACCCGCCGGGTGGCGCCGTCCGCGGGCCGCGGGTGGGGCGTGGCTGGTCGCGCAGTTCCCCGCGCCCCTGGTGGGGTGGCCATCAGGTTGTTACCTCCGGCGTCGTAGGAGTGGACGTGACGGTCAGCAGGTCCCGGGCGAGCAGTCCGGCGCCGAGGCAGCCGGCCGTGTCGCCGAGTGCCGCGGGGACGAGGGCCGGCAGTTTCTGGAAGGTGACCCGCCGCCGGACGGCGTCCCGCAGCGGTGTGAACAAGGTTTCCCCCGCCTCGGCGAGGCCGCCACCGATGATGAGCGTGCGCGGGTCCAGCAGGGTGAGCGCGGTGACGAGTCCGTCGGCCAGCGCGTCGACGGCGTCCTGCCAGACCGCCCGCGCCCGCGGGTTCCCGGACCGGGCGGCCTCGGCGCAGCCCGCCGCGTCCGCCGCGGGGTCTTCGGAGGCCGCCGACCACGCCTCGCTGACCGCCGCCGCGGAGGCGTACCGCTCCAGACAGCCGTGCTGCCCGCAGGGACAGGGGGCGCCGCCGGGGCGTACGACGATGTGGCCGATCTCGCCCGCGAAGCCGTGGGCGCCCGCCTCGACCTGTCCGCCGATGCCGATGGCGCCGGCGATGCCGGTGCCCAGCGCCACGAACAGGTAGCGGTCGGCGCCCCGGCCGGCGCCGACGCGGCCCTCGGCGAGTCCGCCGGTGCGCACGTCGTGGCCGAGGGCGACCGGTATGCCGCCGAGCCGCTCGGAGAGCAGGTCGCGCAGGGGTACGTCCCGCCAGCCGAGGTTGGCCGAGTAGGCGGCGACGCCCTTCTCCGCGTCGACGATGCCGGGCACGGCGAGGCCGGCGGCGGCCGCGGGTTCGCCGAAGTGCTCGACGCCGTAGGCGCGCAGTTCGGCGGCGAATTCGAGGATCGCCTCGACCACCGCGTCCGGTCCGCGCTCGCGTCCGGTGGCGCGGCGGGCCTGGTGCAGCAGCGCGGGGCGCCCGGCCGGGCCGCCGGAGGGCGCGGCGCTCGCGTCCGCGAGGGCGGCCTTCATTCCGGTGCCGCCCACGTCGAGGGCGATGACATGTCTCACGGGTGACAGTGTGGCGTGTGGACCCGTAAGAGGTCTAGTCCACTACGTGGTGTAGACCTTATGGTCGAGTTCCTGAAAACTTTCGGCAGGGTTGGGGCGAGCGAAGTGCAACGGCGAAGGACGGGAACGATCGCGGCGGTGTCCGCGCTGGGCATGACCGCGGTCCTCGGCGGCTGCGGACTCTCCGGCGGCTCCGGCGAGGTCACCCTCAGGCTGGTCGCGGCGGACTACGGCGACAGCGCGGCGAACGGGTCCGGGAAGTACTGGGCGAAGCTCGTCGCGGAGTACGAGGCCGGCCACCCGGACGTGAAGGTCGACGTCAGCGTGTACTCGTGGAACGACGTGGACCGCAAGGTCGAGGAGATGGCCGACGCGGGCCGGCCCCCGGACATGGCACAGATCGGCGCCTACGCCGACTACGCGGCCAAGGGCCTGCTCTACACGGCCGACGACCTGCTCTCCATCACCACGCAGGCCGACCTCGTCTCCCAGCTGGCGAGCGCGGGCCAGGTCAACAACGTGCAGTACGGCATGCCGTTCGCGTCCTCCACGCGCCTGATGTTCTACAACAAGACCCTCTTCGCGAGGGCCGGCATCACCCCGCCGAAGACGTGGGGCGAGCTCGCGAGTGACGCGGCGGCGCTCAAGGCGGACGGCGTGAAGTACCCGTACGCGCTGCCTCTGGGCCCGGAGGAGGCGCAGGCCGAGTCGATGCAGTGGATGCTCAGCGGCGGAGGCGGCTACACCGACCAGCTCGGCACCTACCAGATCGACTCGACGCAGAACATCGACACCTTCACCTGGCTCAAGGACGACCTGGTCGGCAAGGGCCTGACCGGGCCGGTCGCGCCCGGGAAGCTGAACCGCGCCACCGCGTTCGCGGCCTTCGCCGACGGCCAGGTGGGGATGCTCAACGGGCACCCCTCGCTGATGAAGAGCGCCGCCGCGAAGGGCGTGAAGTTCGGCATGGTGCCGATGCCGGGCGCCCAGGCGCAGAGCAAGGTGGCGATGGGCGTCGCCGACTGGATGATGGCGTTCAAGAAGAACGGCCACGCCGAACAGGTCGGTGACTTCCTCGACTTCGTCTACAGCAAGAAGAACGTGCTCGCCTTCTCCCGTGAGTACGACCTGCTGCCGGTCACCAACTCCGCGTCCGAGGTCATGGGCGGGGCGAAGCGGGACGCGGACCTCAAGCCGTTCCTCACCGAACTGCCGCTCTCCGAACTCCCGCCGGTCGGCAAGACCTCCTGGGCCGACGTCAGCGCGGACGTGAAGAAGGAGATCGGCCAGGCGGTCGCCCCCGGCGGCGACCCCGCCTCGATACTGAGCCGGCTCCAGACGACGGCGTCGACCGCGCAGAACGCCGAGTAGCCCCGGCGTGCTGTCGGTGGCGGGGACTACCGTGCGGAACATGGACCAGGAGCAGCTCGGCCGCCGCGAACAGGACGTCCTCGCGCTGGAGCGCCGCGGGTTTCCCGGCCCCGGCGCGAAGGAGCGCGCGATACGCGAGGAACTGGGACTGGCGCCGGTGCGCTACTACCAGCTGCTCAACGCCCTGCTGGACGACCCGCGCGCGCTGGCCCACGACCCGGTGACGGTCAACCGCCTGCGCCGGGTCCGAGAGGCGCGCCGCGCCGAACGCTGAACCGCCCGGCGCTCCGGCCGAGGCTCGGCCGCGGGCCGCTGCGGAGCCGGGCCGAACGCTGAGCCGCCCGGCGCTACGGCCGCCGCTCGGTAACCGGGCTGCCCCGGAGCCGCCCCGCCCGGTGTTCCGGCCGCGGGCCGCTCTGGAGCCCGTCCGAGCGCTGAGCCGCCCAGCGCTACGGCCGCCACTCGGCACCGGGCCGCCCCGGCCTGCGCCCCGGCCGCTGGCCCGCGGCGGGGCCAGTCACGGGCCGGCCCCGCCCCGCTCCGGTCACGGCGCGCCGAATCCGAGAGGCGCGCCGGGTCGAACGCTGAGCCGCCCGGCGCTCCGGCCGCGGCTCGGCCGCGGGCCGTTCCGGAGCCGCCCCGTCCGGCGCCCTGACCCGAGGCCGGGCACGGGCCGGCCCCGCCCGGACCCGGGCCGCCCCAGGCCCGTCACGGGCCGGCTCCGACCCGGCCCCGGGCCGCTCGGGACCGGTCATGAGAACAGGTCCGGAGGAGGTCCGGAGAATCCAGGAGCGTGTCGTCGGTGACTCGTGGATAGGGTCCAGGCATGGGTAGCCACAACGACTCCACGGACCCCGCAGAGCCCCTCCGCCTCCCCGAGCCCTCGACCCGGCAGGGGCGGGACGGGCTCGCCGGCCTGCTGGCGCGGCCCGGCCGGGCGGTGATCGCCCTCGACTTCGACGGCACGCTCGCGCCGATCGTCGCCGACCCCGAGCAGGCCCGCGCCCACCCGGACGCCGTACCCGCGCTGGCCCGGCTCGCGCCGAAGGTCGCCTCGGTGGCGGTGGTCACCGGCCGCCCGGCCGAGGTCGCCGTCCGGCACGGCGGCTTCGCCGGTGTCCCCGGCCTCGAACACCTCGTCGTCCTCGGCCACTACGGCGCCGAGCGCTGGGACGCCGTCACCGGCACCGTCACCGCCCCGCCCCCGCACCCGGGGGTCGCCGCCGTCCGCGCCGAACTGCCCGGGCTGCTCGACGCGGCCGGGGCCGGCCAGGGCACCTGGGTGGAGGAGAAGGGCCGGGCGGTGGCCGTGCACACCCGCCGAGCCGCCGACCCCCAGGCCACCTTCGACGCCCTGCGCGCCCCTCTGGGCGACCTGGCCGCCCGGCACGGCCTCATCGTCGAACCCGGCCGTCTGGTCCTCGAACTGCGGCCGCCGGGCATGGACAAGGGCGTGGCGCTGCTCGACCACGTCCGCGACACCGGCGCGGCCTCGGTCCTGTACGCCGGCGACGACCTCGGTGACCTGCCCGCCTTCACGGCCGTCGACAAGCTCCGCTCCGACGGCACCCCGGGGCTGCTGGTGTGCAGCGGCAGCGACGAGGTGGCCGAACTGCGGGAGCGGGCGGACCTGGTGGTCGACGGCCCGGCGGGCGTCGTGGCACTGCTCGCCGGGCTCGCCGCTCAGCTGGGCTGAATCTCCCGCAGCGCGGTCAGCTGCTCCAGGAACCACTGGGCCGGCGGGAGCGCGGTGGCGGCCGCGGCGAGCCGCTTCGCGCGCTCACCGCGCTCGCCCTGCGGCATGCGGAGCGCGGTGTGCAGCGCCCGCGCCGTCTGGCTCACGTCGTAGGGGTTGACGACGATCGCGTCCTCGCCCAGCTCCTCGTACGCCCCCGCCTCCCGGGACAGCACCAGCGCGCACCCCTCGTCGGAGACGAGCGGTACCTCCTTCGCCACCAGGTTCATGCCGTCCCGGATGGGGTTGACCAGAGCCACGTCGGCGAGCCGGTAGGCGGCCAGGGACCGCGCGAAGTCGTCCTTGACGTGCAGCACGACCGGGGTCCAGCCGGGCGTGCCGTAGCGGGAGTTGATCTCCTCGGCCACCCGCTGCACCTCGGCCGTGTAGTCCCGGTAGACGGCGAGGTCCTGCCGCGAGGGGTAGGCGAACGCCACGTGCGTCACCCGTTCGCGCCACTCGGGGTGGTCGTCGAGCAGCTGCCGGTACGCCAGCAGGCCCCGCACGATGTTCTTCGACAGCTCGGTGCGGTCCACCCGCACGATGGTCCTGCGCGGGCTGCCGTCCGGGGCCGTGCCGATCTCGCCGCGCAGCGCCGTGATCCGCTCCTCGACGTCCGTCTCGTGGGCGCGGGCGCGCAGGAACTCGGCGTCGGCGCCGAGGCCGTGCACCCCGATCCGGGTCCGGCGCCCGGACGCCCCGCCGCCGTGCGTGAGCGTCCGCGGCCCCTGCTGCGGCCACTCCCGCCCGATGCCGTCGTCGAGGGCCTGCGCGCACTCGGCGAAGGCGGTCGCCCAGCGCCAGGTGAGGAAGCCGAGCTGGTCGGCGCCGAGCAGGCCCCGCACCAGCTGGGCCCGGATGTCGTCGGGCAGGATGCGGAAGTAGGCGTCCGGCGCCCACGGCGTGTGCGAGAAGTGTGCGATCCGCAGGTCGGGGCGGAGTTCGCGGAGCATGCCCGGCACCAGGCACAGGTGGTAGTCCTGCACGAGGACCGCCGCGCCCTCGGCCGCCTCCTGCGCCAGCGCCTCGGCGAAGGCCCGGTTGTAGGTCTCGTACGACGCCCACTGGCGGCGGAACTCCGCGCCGAAGACGGGCTCCAGCGGGGTCTGGTACAGCATGTGGTGGACGAACCAGAGCACCGAGTTGGCGATGCCGTTGTAGGCGTCGGCGTGCACGTCGGCGGGGATGTCCAGCATCCGTACGCCGTCCTCGCCGACCCCGCGCCGGACCGCCTCGCGGTCGCCGTCGCCGAGGGCGGAGCACACCCACAGGGCGCCGGCGTCGGGCCCGATCGCGGACAGGCCGGAGACGAGCCCGCCGCCGCCACGCCTGGCGTGCAGCGAGCCGTCCTCACGCACGTCGTAGGAGACCGGGCCGCGGTTGGACGCGACGAGTACCTGGGCGCCCTGAGCAGCGCGGGTGGAAGCCATACGCCTCAACCTAGCCCGGCCCGTAAACGCTCAAACGTGCGGTCCGACGTACGGCGGCGGGGTCCGGGGCCGCGCCCGGACCGGCCCGGTGCGCGCACGGCCCCCGGACCCGGCCCGGTCAGGCCACCTTGCGGGTGGCGTACTCGGCGATCTCCACCATGGGCGGCCGTTCCTCGGTGTCCACGGAGTACGTGCGCGGCTCGAATCCGTCCTCGCCCCGTTCGAACTGGGTGAGGGAGGGGCGGATCAGGTGGCCGCGGGCCAGCCGCAGCTGGGCCGTGCGGTAGATCGCGGCGGCCATCCGGCCCAGCGCCTGGCCGTCCTGGTGGCGGTGCTTGCGCACCCCGACGTCGACCTGGGCCAGGGCGTCGAGGCCGACCAGGTGCAGCGCGTCGACCAGCATGCCCAGCTCCACGCCGTAGCCGACCGGGAACGGGAGCTGTTCCAGGAGGGAGCGGCGGGCCGCGTACTCGCCGCCGAGCGGCTGCACGAAACCGGCCAGCTGGGGCCAGTGCATGTTCAGCAGCGGGCGGGCCATCAGCTCGGTGACCCGGCCGCCCTGGCCGGCCCGGCCGCCGAGCGGGCGGTCGTACATCGCCTTGACGAGGTCGACGCCGGGATCGGTGAGCAGCGGCCCCACGATCCCGGAGACGAAGTCGGAGGAGAACTCCTTCAGGTCCGCGTCGATGAAGCAGACGATGTCCCCGCCGGTCACCAGGAGCGAGCGCCACAGGACCTCGCCCTTGCCCGGCACGGGCGGGATGTGCGGCAGGATGTCGTCGCGGTGGACGACCCGGGCGCCGGCCGCGGCGGCCACCTCGGAGGTGCGGTCGGTCGACCCCGAGTCGACGACGACTATCTCGTCGACGAGCGGGACCTGATGCATGAGGTCGTGACGGATCACGGCGACGATGTCACCGACCGTCTCCTCCTCGTTGAGCGCGGGCAGCACGACGGAGACCGTCTGGCCCGTCATGCGTTTCGCGGCCAGGATCTTGTGCAGCGGGCGACTGGTCATGGACCAGGAGCGGGTGCTCAGCCAGCGCTCGACTTCTTCCAGCACGGTGCGCGGCTCCTCTGCGTTCTGTCGGCGAGAAGTGGATCAGCTGTGATCCATCTCGCGGTGCGGACGACTCTCTCAACTGTCCTGGCCTTCGGTTACAGTCTTGAACAACGCTGATGACCATCGCATGTCGGGGGTCGTTGCGCGTACAACTACATACCGCTCATCCAGAGGGGCAGAGGGATACGGCCCGTTGAAGCCCCGGCAACCCTCCAGCCGGTCTCGTGGATCACTGTTGATCATCACGCGAGGCTCCCGGCTAGGGAAGGTGCCAAATCCGTCTCATGGCGAAACGCGTCGTGAGGAAGATGAGGAAAGGGCCTCGCCTCCATGGCTGTGCAGACCGTTGCAAGCACCACCGACTCCGTAGACCTCGGCCCCGCTGCCGCGCTCTCCTGCCGCGAATGCGGCCACCGCGTGCCCCTCGGCCCGGTCTTCGCCTGCGAGGAGTGTTTCGGCCCGCTCGAGATCGCCTACGACTTCTCGGCCTACGACACCGAGGAACTCCGCAAGCGCATCGAGGCGGGACCGGCGAACATCTGGCGGTACGCGCCGCTGCTGCCCGTCCCGGCCGACGTGGCGGACAAGCCCAACATCAACCCCGGCTGGACCAAGCTCGTGCGGGCCGACAACCTGGCCCGCGAGCTGGGCGTCGACGCCGGCAGGCTGTTCGTCAAGGACGACTCCGGCAACCCGACGCACTCCTTCAAGGACCGTGTCGTCGCGCAGGCCATCGAGGCCGCCCGCGCCTTCGGATTCACCACCCTGTCCTGCTCCTCCACCGGCAACCTGGCCGGCGCGGTCGGCGCCGCCGCCGCCCGGGCCGGTTTCCGCTCCTGCGTGTTCATCCCGCACGACCTGGAGCAGGGCAAGGTCGTCATGGCCGCGGTGTACGGCGGCGAGCTCGTCGGCATCGAGGGCAACTACGACGACGTGAACCGCTTCTGCTCCGAGCTGATCGGTGACCCGGCCGGCGAGGGCTGGGGCTTCGTCAACGTCAACCTGCGGCCGTACTACGCCGAGGGCTCCAAGACGCTGGCGTACGAGATCTGCGAGCAGCTCGGGTGGCAGCTGCCCGACCAGCTCGTGGTGCCGATCGCCTCCGGCTCCCAGCTCACGAAGATCGACAAGGGTCTTCAGGAGCTGATCGGGCTCGGGCTGGTCGAGGGCAGGCCGTACAAGATCTTCGGTGCGCAGGCGGAGGGCTGTTCCCCGGTGTCGGTGGCCTACAAGGCGGGCCACGACGTCGTCCGGCCGCAGAAGCCGGACACCATCGCCAAGTCGCTGGCCATCGGCAACCCGGCCGACGGGCCGTACGTCCTGGACATCGCGCGCCGCACGGGCGGCGCCGTGGAGGACGTGAACGACGAGCAGATCGTGGACGCCATCCGGTTGCTCGCCCGGACCGAGGGCATCTTCGCCGAGACCGCCGGCGGCGTGACGGTCGGCGTCACGAAGAAGCTCATCGAGAGCGGTCTGCTGGACCCGACCCTCACGACGGTCGTGCTCAACACGGGTGACGGCCTCAAGACGCTGGACGCGGTGGCGGACACGGGACTGACGGCGACCATCCGCCCCAGTCTGGAGTCGTTCCGGGACGCCGGTCTCGGCTAGTCGTCGTCCGTCACCCGCGCCGCCCGCCCGTCGCCCGTCCGCGCGGGCGCCGGGGCCGGCCGCGCCACGCGGCGGAGCCGCACACCCACGGGGCCCCGCGCCCCCTTCAGGGTTCCATCCGACCGGAGGTCACACCGTATGAGCGTCAACGTCCGCATCCCCACCATCCTGCGCACCTACACCGGCGGCAAGGCCGAGGTGACGGCCGAGGGCGGGACCCTCGGCGAGGTCATCACGGACCTGGAGAAGAACCACACCGGTATCGCCGCCCGGGTCCTGGACGACCAGGGAAAGCTGCGCCGTTTCGTCAACGTGTACGTGAACGACGACGACGTGCGTTTTGAGCAGGGGCTGGAGACGGCCACCCCCGACGGCGCCGGCGTGTCGATCATCCCGGCCGTGGCCGGCGGCTGACCGAGGCCGATCATTACCCTCGGTAATGCCGATCACCAGGAGTTCATGTGATTGCCCCCTCCGCGAGAGAAGCGGAGGGGGCAATTCTGTATGGTTGAGCGCGGTACAGTTGGGGAACCCGCGGTCTTCCGCATGACGGACGCATATGAGTTCAGGCTCCGCGTGCGACGATAAATGGCCAAAGTGTGCGGGTATTTTGCGCCATTCACTCCTTTTGTGGAGCCCGACTTGCCCTGAGTTCGGGCGAATTCTCCGTACATTCCCGACCGGTCATGCCTGGAATTCTCGTCCGATTGACCTGTTGCAGAGGGCAGTTGGGCAGATACATTCGGCCGCGGTCGACGCGTTCCGGCGCACGCCCCCGTCCATGTGGGGGGGTGAGGTCTGACCCGGATCCGCGAAGTGCGGGTCCGCGCAAGGGCCAGTAATAGGGGAGTTAGGCATGGCTCAGGGCACCGTCAAGTGGTTCAACGCGGAGAAGGGGTACGGCTTCATCGCGGTCGACGGTGGTGCGGATGTTTTCGTCCACTACAGCGCGATTCAGATGGACGGCTACCGCACCCTGGAAGAGGGTCAGCGAGTCGATTTCGAGATCTCGCAGGGCCAGAAGGGGCCGCAGGCGGACATGGTCCGACTGGCGACCGGCTGAAGCACGCGCCGACTGACAGCGTCGTTCTTCTGTTCTTCTTCGGAGGGCTCGTATCCCATGGGGAGTCATGGGTTACGAGCCCTTCGGCGTGTCCGGGACCCGCTCGCACGCCGATCGCGCGCCGTTCGCGCCCCGCGGAGCGCCCCCTCGATCCCGGGCAGGCGCTTGCACTCGGCATGGGCGAGTGCTAATCATTGGCGTTAGCACTCTGCAGGTGAGAGTGACAACGAGGATCGGGTCGGTGAGGCCCGCAGGCCAGGTGGGGCAAGGAACCACAGGGTCGGCGAGCCGTCCGTCGCGGGCGCCAGCGCGGTCCGGAGAAATCCACCCCCTGTCCGGGAGGACCACTTCACATGGCCAAGATCATCGCGTTCGACGAGGAGGCACGGCGCGGTCTCGAGCGCGGGATGAACCAGCTCGCCGACGCCGTCAAGGTCACCCTCGGCCCCAAGGGCCGTAACGTCGTCCTCGAGAAGAAGTGGGGCGCGCCCACGATCACCAACGATGGTGTTTCCATCGCCAAGGAGATCGAGCTCGAGGACCCGTTCGAGAAGATCGGCGCCGAGCTGGTCAAGGAAGTCGCCAAGAAGACGGACGACGTCGCCGGCGACGGTACGACCACGGCGACCGTGCTCGCCCAGGCGCTGGTGCGCGAGGGTCTGCGCAACGTAGCCGCCGGCGCCAACCCGATGGCCCTCAAGCGCGGTATCGAGAAGGCCGTCGAGGCCGTCTCCGGTGCCCTGCTCGAGCAGGCCAAGGATGTCGAGACCAAGGAGCAGATCGCCTCCACGGCCTCCATCTCCGCCGCCGACACCCAGATCGGCGAGCTCATCGCCGAGGCGATGGACAAGGTCGGCAAGGAAGGCGTCATCACCGTCGAGGAGTCCCAGACCTTCGGTCTGGAACTGGAACTCACCGAGGGTATGCGCTTCGACAAGGGCTACATCTCGGCGTACTTCGCCACCGACATGGAGCGGATGGAGGCGTCGCTCGACGACCCGTACATCCTGATCGCCAACTCCAAGATCGGTGCCGTCAAGGACCTGCTCCCGCTCCTGGAGAAGGTCATGCAGTCGGGCAAGCCGCTGCTGATCATCGCCGAGGACGTCGAGGGCGAGGCCCTGTCGACGCTGGTCGTCAACAAGATCCGTGGCACCTTCAAGTCCGTCGCCGTCAAGGCCCCGGGCTTCGGTGACCGCCGCAAGGCCATGCTCGGCGACATCGCCATCCTCACGGGCGGCGAGGTCATCTCCGAGGAGGTCGGCCTCAAGCTGGAGAACGCGTCCGTGGACCTTCTGGGCCGCGCTCGCAAGGTCGTCATCACCAAGGACGAGACCACGATCGTGGACGGCGCCGGCTCGGCCGACCAGGTCCAGGGCCGGGTCAACCAGATCCGCGCCGAGATCGAGAACTCCGACTCGGACTACGACCGCGAGAAGCTCCAGGAGCGTCTGGCGAAGCTGGCCGGCGGCGTGGCCGTCATCAAGGCCGGTGCCGCCACCGAGGTCGAGCTCAAGGAGCGCAAGCACCGCATCGAGGACGCCGTTCGCAACGCGAAGGCGGCCGTCGAGGAGGGCATCGTCGCCGGTGGTGGCGTGGCGCTCATCCAGGCTTCCTCGGTCTTCGAGAAGCTGGAGCTCACTGGTGACGAGGCGACCGGCGCCAACGCCGTGCGGCTCGCGCTGGAGGCCCCGCTCAAGCAGATCGCCGTCAACGGTGGTCTCGAGGGTGGCGTCATCGTCGAGAAGGTGCGCAACCTGCCCGTCGGTCACGGCCTGAACGCCGCGACCGGTGAGTACGTCGACATGATCGCCGAAGGCATCATCGACCCGGCGAAGGTCACGCGTTCCGCCCTGCAGAACGCCGCGTCCATCGCCGCGCTGTTCCTCACCACCGAGGCCGTCATCGCCGACAAGCCGGAGAAGTCCGCCGCGCCGGCCGGCGGCGGCATGCCGGGCGGTGACATGGACTTCTGAGCCTGACGGCTCGGACCCGGTCCGCTCGTACCGAGGGCGGCACCCCCTGGAGACAGGGGGTGCCGCCCTCGGTCGTGTCCGGGACCGGTCGGGCACGGGACCGGTCGTGTCCGGGATCACAGGCCCGCGGCCGGGGGCCGCGGAATGAGGATCGCGGCCGGGCGGTTGTGGTTGACGCGGACTCAATGCATGTGCACATACCGTCCGGTTTCTCCCATCCGTCTGTCGTACGCACCCTCAGGAGCCCTCCACGTGACCGCCACCACGCCCGCCGCCTCCCGCGCCGCCCAGCTCCTCTCCCGGCCGCTGTCCATCAACGGCCTGACCGTCCCGAACCGCATCGCGATGGCGCCCATGACCCGCATGTTCTCCCCGGGCGGCGTGCCCGGGGAGGACGTGCGGTCGTACTACGCCCGTCGCGCGGCCGCCGGGGTCGGCCTGATCGTCACCGAGGGCACCTACGTCGGCCACGAGTCGGCCGGACAGAGCGACCGCGTCCCGCGCTTCCACGGCGAGGACCAGCTCGCGGGCTGGGCGAAGGTGGCCGACGCCGTGCACGCGGCGGGCGGCAGGATCGTGCCGCAGCTGTGGCACATCGGCATGGTCCGCAAGCAGGGCGAGCCCCCCGTCGCCGAGGCTCCCGCGGTCGGCCCCTCCGGCCTGCGGGTCGACGGCACCGAGGGCACCGGCAAGGCGATGACCCAGCGCGACCTGGACGACGTCATCGGCGCGTTCGCCGAGGCCGCCGCGGCCGCCGAGCGCATCGGCTTCGACGGCGTGGAGCTGCACGGCGCCCACGGCTACCTCGTTGACCAGTTCCTTTGGGCGGGCACCAACCGGCGCACGGACGCCTACGGCGGCGACCCGGTGGCCCGGACGAAGTTCGCGGCGGAGATCGTCGCCGCGGTCCGCGCGGCCGTCTCGCCCGACTTCCCGGTCCTGTTCCGCTACTCCCAGTGGAAGCAGGAGGCCTACGACGCCCGCCTCGCCGAGACCCCGGAGGAGCTGGAGGCCATCCTGGCCCCGCTCGCCGCGGCCGGCGTCGACGCCTTCCACGCCTCCACCCGCCGCTACTGGCTGCCCGAGTTCGACGACTCCGACCTCAACCTCGCCGGCTGGACGAAGAAGCTCACCGGCCGGCCCGCGATCACCGTCGGCTCGGTCGGCCTGGACGGCGACTTCATCAAGGGCTTCATGGGCGAGGGCTCCCCGCTCAAGGGCATCGACGACCTCCTCGACCGCCTGGAGCGCGACGAGTTCGACATGGTGGCCGTCGGCCGCGCCCTGCTCCAGGACCCGGAGTGGGCGGCGAAGGTCCTCGGCGACCGCCTGGACGAACTGAAGCCGTACGACGCGTCGGCCCTGAAGACCCTGAGCTGACCCGGCTCCCCGGGCCGCCGAGGGGAGGCCCTACAGGTTGCCGAGGGGCTCGATGTCGACGTGCACCGGGGTGCCCCACACCCGCAGCACCTCGTAGTCGGTGAACTCGTGCACCAGCCGGTAGGCCATGGCCGCCCGGGGGCCCCGGCGCGCGGCGGCGAGATACAGCTCCGCCTCGCGCCGGTCGCGGCGCGGGGTGCCGCACAGCTGCCACGCCTGCCCGTTCCACTGCTCGGGCAGCCACCGCTGCTGCGGCTGCGGCCGGTCCTCGCGGACGCCGTAGCGGGACGACGCCCGTTCGCCGGTCCGGGCGAGCGGCGCCGGACCGTTGAACTCGGAGCGGCGAGCCGCCCGGCGCCGCGTCTCGCACAGCAGGCAGAGGTCGTGCGCGTTCTCGTCGACCGGCCCGTTCGGGTGCTCAGGGCACCGCGTGGTGGGCGCGGCCCCGGCGACGCTCTCCTCCAGCAGATCCAGCGCCCGCTTGAGATCCCCCTTGACCTCGTGCAGCCGCGCGTCCGGAGTGTCGCCGGTCAGCGTCTCCCCGTGCTCGCCCAGCAGGCGCAGAGCACGGCCCAGGGCGGTGAGCTGGGCGTGGTTCATGCGGTACGGCTCCGATCGGGGTCCGGGCAGTCGGCGGGCGGCCGCCGTCTCCCCTCCATGGTGCCCTGTCCCGCGCGGCGCCACGACGCCTTCACCGCCGCTGCGGCCTCGCCCGGACCGGTCCAGGTGACCGTTCCGCGCCCTCGGAGGCGGCGCCGGGGGTCTCCGGGCGCGAAGGTCAGCGGGGAGGGACCGCTGCCGGGGCGAGGCGGTCGGCCGCGGCGCCGGTGAATCCGAAGGCGTACGTCATCAGGAATCCCGTCAGGTAGCCGGTGAGCAGGCCGCCCGCGTAGATCGCCGCCGTCACCGCCAGGGGCCTGTTGCCCGCGAGCAGCGGGAACAGGGCCAGGCCCGACGGGCCGATCGCCGTGGTCCCCACCCGGTCGCCGAGCATCGCGAAGAAGCCGACGAACGCGCCGCCGGCCGCGCCGCCCGCGCAGGCGGTGAGGAAGGGGCGGCCGAGGGGGAGCGAGACGCCGTAGATCAGCGGTTCGCCCACACCGAGCAGTCCCGCGGGCAGCGCCGATCTGATCGTGGTGCGCAGCGAGGTGTCGTGGCGCAGCCGGACGTACACCGCGAGGGCGGCGCCGACCTGGCCGGCGCCGGCCATCGCCAGCACGGGCAGCAGGACGGTGTAGCCCTGCTGCTGGATGAGGGTGGTGTGGATGGGGATGAGGGCCTGGTGCAGGCCCAGCATCACCAGGGGCAGGAACAGTCCGCCGAGAACCAGGCCGGCGAACGCGCCCGTGGTGGCGAGCAGCCAGTTCGCGGCGGCGCCGATGGCGGTGGCGACCACGCCGGCCGCGTACATCAGGCCGTACAGCGTCACCAGGCCCGACACCAGGACGGTCAGGGTCGGGGTGAGGAGGACGTCGAGGGTCGCCGGGACGCGGGCGCGGCACCACTTCTCCACGCAGGTGCCGAGCAGCGCGGCGGCCAGCGCGCCGAGCACCCCGCCCTGCCCGGGAGCCAGTGCCACGCCGAACGCCGTCACCTTCGCCACGCCCGGATACACGACGACGGCCGCCACCGCGCCGCCCAGCACGGGCGTGCCGCCGAACTCCTTCGCCGTGTTGTGGCCGACGAACACCGCGATCAGGGCCATGAAGGCGGAGGCGACGGCGGCGAGGGCCGGGGTGAGGCCCGGCAGCAGGCCGAGGTTGACGAGCAGGCCGTTGAGACCGGCCAGGACGCCGCAGCCGATCAGCGCGGGGATCAGTGGGACGAAGATGTTCGCCAGGCGTCGCAGGGCGAGCTTGAGCGGGGTCGCGTTGCGGGCCCGGCGTGCCTCGCGCAACGCGTGGCCCCGGTCGGCGAGCTCGTCCGCCCGGGTCCCGGCCGCCGCCACCAGCGCCTCGAACTCGGGTGTGACCCGCGCGACCACGCCCGGCCCCAGCACGATCTGGTAGGTGTCGTCGGACACGATCCCGAGCACCCCGGGCAGCGCCCGCAGCGCCTCCTCGTCGACCAGGGAGCGGTCGGCCAGGCCCAGGCGCAGGCGGGTCATGCAGTGGGCGACGGAGATGACGTTCGCGGCGCCGCCCACCAGGGGCAGGAGCGCGGCGGCGGTGTCGTTGGAGGTGTGCACCCCCCGAGCGTGCTGGTCAGCGGGGAGCCGCCGCCAGCGCGGCGCGCAGATGGCCGCTCGACTCCTCCAGAAGGCGGGCGGCCGTCGGGCCGTCGACACCGGCGAGGATCGCCAGGATCGCGTTCTTCACCTCGCCGTCCGTCGCCGCGAGCGCGCGTTCGGTCTCCTGCTCGTCCGCGCCGGTGGCCAGCGCGACGATCCGGCGGGAGCGGGCCCGCAGTTTGTCGTTGGAGGCGCGCACGTCGACCATCAGGTTCCCGTACGTCTTGCCCAGCCGGATCATCGTGATCGTGGACAGCATGTTGAGGACCAGCTTCTGAGCCGTGCCCGCCTTCAGCCGGGTGGAGCCGGTGAGCAGCTCGGGTCCCACGACGACCTCGATGCCGTGCTCGGCGGCCGCCGCGAGCGCGCTGCCCGCGTTGCAGGCCAGGCCGATGGTCAACGCGCCTCCGGCGCGCGCGTGTTCCACCGCGCCGATGGCGTAGGGGGTGCGGCCGGAGGCCGAGACGCCGACCACCGTGTCGGCGGCGGTGAGGGCGAGCGCGTCGAGGTCGGCGCGGGCGAGTTCCGCCGAGTCCTCCGCGCCCTCGACGGAGGTGACCATGGCGTCGGGGCCGCCCGCGATCAGGCCGACGACCTGGGAGGGGTCGGTGTTGAAGGTGGGCGGGCACTCGGAGGCGTCCAGCACGCCGAGCCGGCCGGCGGTCCCGGCACCGGCGTAGACGAGCCGGCCGCCCCGGGCCATCCGCTCGGCCACGGCGTCGATGGCGGCGGCGATCTCCGGCAGCCGTGCGGCGACGGCGGCGGGGACGGCGGTGTCCTCGCCGTTCATCAGGCGGGCGATGTCGAGGGTGGGCAGCCGGTCGATGCCGGCGAGCTCGGGCCGGAACGCCTCGGTGGTCAGGGTCTCCAGCGCGGCACGGAGTTCGCGGGGGTCGGACGTGGAGGTCATGGAGATGCGGCTCTTTCTCGGAACGGTGTGAGGTCGGGCTCGGGCGTGCGGCGGCGCGGCCCGCCACGGTCGACCTGCCCGGGGACCCGCGACACCTGGAGTGAGGGGTTATCGCCGGTGCCGGTGCGCCAGCGCCTCGTAGGACGCGGACAGCGCCGGCGCGGCCCGGTCGTAGGTCCGCTGCGCCACCCCGATGAACAGGCAGTCCACGACCAGCAGTTGACTGGTCCGGGAGGACATCGCGGCCGGCCGCAGTTCGCTCTCCCGCGCGGTGGACGTCGTCAGCACGTGGTCGGCGTACTGCGTGACGGGGCCGTCGGGCCGCCCGGTGATCGCGACGGTGGTCGCGCCGTGCTCGAACGCGACCCGCAGCGGCTCGATCACGTCGCCGGTGGCCCCGGAGTGGGTGATCGCGATGGCCACGTCGCCGCCGCGCAGCTGCACCGCGTTGGTGACGGCCAGGTGCGGATCGCCGTGCGCGTGGGCTATGAGCCCTATGCGCAGCAGTTTCTGCGTGAGGTCCTGCGCGACCAGCCCGGACGCGCCGACGCCGTACACGTCGATGCGCCGTGCGGCCGCCGCCGCGCCGACCGCCGCGGCGAGCTGGGCGGTGTCGAGTCCGGCGGCGGTGTCGGCGAGGGTCTGCTGCTCGTCGTAGGCGAGTTTCGCCACCACGTCGGCGAGGGGGTCGTCCACCGCGATGTCCGTGGTGAGGGCGGGCGCGCGGCCGGACTGCTGCTGCGCGGCGAGCCCGGCCAGGGCCAGCCGCAGATCGCGGTAGCCGGGGTAGCCGAGCAGCCGGGCGGTGCGCACGACGGTGGCCTCGCTGGTGCCGGTGAGCCCGGCGAGACCGGTGACCGTGAGGGCCGCGCAGCCGGCCGGGTCCTTCGCGACGGCCTCGGCGACCCGCTGCATGGAGCGGGTCATGGAGGGCGCGAGCGTGCGCACCTTGGCGGCGAGGGCGGCGGGCGCGGGTGGTGCGGCGCCGGAGGCGGCACCGAAAGTTTCCTTCACGTTCCGGGTCACCTCTGAAAGATATTTTCGGTCCAGTCGGCGGTCAAGAGTGCGCACAATGGAGGCATGGACCCCATCAGCCCCCTGGAGCAGGCGTTGCACGCCGCACGCGCCCTCGTACTCGCCGACCTGGCCGCCGGTGAGGTCGCCGCCGCGGACGTGGTGTCCATGGTCGAGGAGTCGGTCGTCCAACGGCGCTGGTGGGTCGAGCAGTGGCCGGAGGGCAAGGAGTACGTCGCCGGACTGATCGCGCAGGACGTGCAGGACGCGCTCCTGGAGCGGTACGGCCGCTGGCCGCTGTGCCCGGTCTGCGGTTCCGGCGACCCGCACGCCCTGGAGGTCGAGCCGGAACTCGGCCCCGACCCGCACTGGGTGTGCCACAAGGCCGGCGTGCAGGTCGCGGCCGTCGGCACGCTGGGCCAGGTGCAGGGCGGGGCGGCGACCGCGTGACCCTCTACATCGACCCGCCCACCTGGCCCGGCCACGGACGCCTGTGGTCCCACCTGGTCAGCGACGTCTCCTACGACGAACTCCACGCCTTCGCCGCCTCGCTGGAGATCCCCCGGCGCGCCTTCGAGCGGGACCACTACGACGTGCCCTCGCACCGGTACGCGGACGCGGTGCGCGCCGGCGCGGTCGAGGTCGGCAGCCGCGAGGTGGTGCGGCTGCTGTACGGGGCGGGACTGCGCCGGCGCAAGGGGCGGGCTCAGCCGCGCAGTTCGTAGGCCAGCAGGCCCTCCTCGACGCCCTCCAGGACGCCGTCCCCGCCGACCCGGACGAACCCGGCGCGCCCGAGCACGGCCTGCGAGGGCGGGTTGTCCCGGTCGACCGTCGCGAACAGGGACGGTACGTCGTCCCGGGCCAGTGCCCAGTCCGCCAGCGCGCGCAGCGCCTCGGTGGCGTAGCCGTTGCCGCGGACGCTCTCGGCGAGGTCGTAGCCGATCTCGGCGCGGCCGTCCTCGTCCGGGGCGCCGTGGAAGCCCATGCCGCCTACCGCGCGGCCGTCCTCGCGCCGCACCAGCACGAACAGCCCGAACTCCGGCCGGTGCACCCCCGACTCGTAGGCCTTCACGGTCATTCCGGCGGCGTCCCGGGTGCCCTCGAAGGGGCCGTCCTCGACCCACTCGAACCCTCCGTCGCCGCCCGCGCGAAGGTCGGCGGCGGCCGCGGGTGTGACGCCCTGGAGGGTGAGGCGGGCGGCCGGCAGGACCAGGTTGTTGTTCCAGCGCCACCGGGTCAGCCGGGCGCGGCCGGGCAGCTCGCCGCGGCCGGTCGCCCACAGCAGGGTGGACCAGTGGTCGGGGCCGGGCCGCACATGCGGGAAGATCCGGGTCAGCACGGCCTCGGCGAGATGGGCGGGCGGCTCGTAGGGCAGGCCCAGACCCGTGGCGAGGTCGTGCGTGTGCAGCAGCACCTCGGCCACGCCCATCGCGGCGAAGCCCTCGCGGTCCGCGCTGCCGAAGGGGTACGGATGGAAGGCGCGGACCTCGCGCGGGGTGGTGCGCAGGGTCGCGGCGAACAGGGCACCGGTCGTCTCGACCACCTGGACCAGTCCCGTGTTGCCGGCGCGGTCGAGGCTGTGGCCGCTGCCGTCGACGGTGATCTCGAAGGGCACGTAGGCGTCCTGCGCCCGTCCGGCCAGTTGTCCCGCGTAGGCGAGGAGATCGCTCGCGATGTGCGCCACCGTCCGCCGGCAGTCCCAGTCGAGGCCGCCGGCCCGCACCTGCTCCCAGTCCCGCTCCAGCGCCGAACTCAGCACGGCCGTACAGCCCGTGACGGCTTCTTCCACGTAATCCCCGCCCATGAATCGCATGCGGGCAGGGTAGGCGGCAGGGCCCGTCACGGCGACAGGATTTCCAGCTCGGAGCGGAGGTTGTAGCGGGCCGTCGCCTCCCACTCGGCCTTCCCGTGGGGCGTCCTGAACAGGCTGGGCAGGTCCAGGAGTTGGCGCAGGACCGCGGCCCGGCCCGTGCGGAAGGCGTCGTTCGGGACGAAGCCGTACTCCTCGCGGACGGCGGCCGTGTAGGCGGCGTACGCGGACGGGGGCGAGGCGAGGACCGCGAGGTCGGCGTCGCACAGCACCTGCCCGTCGCGGTCGTCGTCGGCCGGTGCGTGGGTGAGCGTCAGCCGGACCAGACGGGCCGTCTCGGCCGTCCTCGCCCGCGGCACCCCGGCCTCCGGCAGGGCGCGTTCGGCGAGCTTGGCCGAGCGCTCCTCGTTCTCGGAGCGGTCGGGCCGGTACACCGCGTCGTGGAACCAGGCCGCGAGCCGGACCACGTCCGGATCGGCCGCCCACCCGGCCAGGACGTCGACGTGGTCGAGGACGGCCGTGAGGTGGGTGAGCGTGTGGTAGCGGCGCTGCGGTTCCTGCCAGCGGGCGAGCAGGTCGTCGGCGTACGGCACCGGGTCCGGTCCGCCGCCGGGGGCACGGGCCCCTTCCAGGGCACGGACGAAGCGGGCGCGCAGGGCATCGAGATCGGCCATACGGCCATTGTCCCCGTGACCGAACCGGGGGCGTACTCTTAGATTGGACTAGACCTGTAGTCGCCTACGGCCCGCCGACAGCCGCCGAAGAATGGGGTCCCATGAGCAAGCGTGCAGTCCTGGAGGTGATCGCCCTCGACGCCGAGGACGCCGTCGCCGCCCAGGCCGGAGGCGCGGACCGCCTCGAGCTGGTCACCGACATGGAGGCCGACGGGCTCACCCCGTCGGCCCGCACCTTCGCCGGTATCAGCGAGGCCGTCGACATCCCGCTGCGCGTCATGCTGCGGCCCACCGACGGCTTCGCGGCCGGCGACACCGGGCGCCTCGTGGACACCGCCCGCGAACTGCGCGACGCCGGGGCCGAGGAGTTCGTCCTCGGCTTCCTCGACGCCGGCGGCTGCGTCGACCTCACGGCCGTGGAACGGGTCGTCGCCGCCCTCGACGGCTGCCGCTGGACCTTCCACCGGGCCATCGACCGCGCCGCCGACCGCGACGCGCTGCGCAAGCAGCTGGACGGACTGCCGGGACTGGACACCTACCTGACGGCCGGCTCCGCGAGCGGCGTCGACGCCGGCCTGCCCACCCTCACCGCCGAGGCGGCGCGGAGCGGGGAACCCGGCTACGAGCAGCGGATCCTCGTCGGCGGCGGCCTCCGCCTCGACCACGTGCCCACCCTTCTGGCCGCCGGCATCGACGCCTTCCACATCGGTGGAGCGGCCCGCCCCGGAGGCTGGCGGCACCCGGTCTCGACCGCCGCGGTGACCCAGTGGCGCGAGGCGCTCGACGGGGCCTGAAAGGGCGTGCGGGCCCCGGAAGCCCGGGACCCGCACGGGGTCAAACGCCCTGCGGTTCCCGCCGGTCCCCGGTGAGCTGGTGGGGGAGCGGCTCCGTGTGGGTGACGGTCAGGCCGGAGACCGCCCGGGTCAGGGCCACGTACAGGCGGCGCAGGCCGGTGCGTTCGTCGGGTTCGCCGTCGACCACGGCCCGCGGCTCGTCCAGGACCACGTAGTCGTACTCCAGGCCCTTCGCCAGCGAGGCCGGGACCAGCGTCAGCCGCGTCTCGTACGTCGTCTCCTCACCCGGCGCGAGATGGCCGACGCCCGCCGCCGCGAGCGCCTCGGCCAGCGCCGGGATCCGCGCGTCCGCCGCGATCAGACCGGTGGAGCCCTCGTGGCGCAGCGACTCCGCGCAGGCCGCGACCACGTCGGCGGCACCGGTGACCTCGCGGACCTCGAAGAACCCCGGGTTCTCCCGCACCGACGCCACCGGGGTCAGCCCCGGCGCGATGTGCGGCAGCAGCCGCGAGGCGTACGTGATCACGTCCGTCGGCACGCGGAAACCCGCCGTCAGCTCCTCGATGACCCCGTCCGCCTTGCCGAGGTGCGCCAGCGCCTCCGCCCAACTGCGGGTCGCCCACGGCGTGGTGCCCTGCGCCAGGTCGCCGAGCACGGTCGCCGAACCGGTCGTGCAGCGCCGGCCCACCGCCCGGTACTGCATCGGGGACAGGTCCTGCGCCTCGTCCAGGACCACATGACCGAGTGAGTGCGTGCGCTGCACGAGATCCGTCGCCTCGTCGATCAGCACCGCGTCCGCCGCCGACCACCGGGCCGCCTTCACACCGCGCACCGGCTTCGCCCACAGGACCGTCTTGCGTTCGTCCTCGTCGAGCAGGCCCTCGGAGTGCGCGGCGAGGAAGTCCGCGTCCGTCAGCAGCCGCAGCACCAGCTTCGCCGGGTCGACCGGCGGCCAGATCGCCCGCACGGCCGCCTTCACCGCCGCGTTGCGGGCCACGGCGTCCTGCACCCGGTCGTCCGGTGCCTCGCCCGACCGCTCCATCTGCACCAGCACCGCGTGCGCGATGCGCTGCGGCAGGGCCTCGCGGGCGGCGCCGTAGCGGATGTCGCGCTCCAGCAACTCGCGGACGATGCCCTCCAGTTCGTAGGCCGGGACCCGCCAGCGGCGGGAACCGCGCACCACCACGACCGGCTCGGTGGGCATGCTCACGTGGGAGCGGACGGCCCGCTTCAGCACCTCCGCCATCCGGGCGTCGCCCTTCACGACCGCGGCGACCGCCTCGTCCGTGCCCCGCACCTCGACATGGGCCACCAGGTCGTCCACGGTGGCCTGCCGCACCGACAGCTCGCCCAGGGCGGGCAGCACCTGCTCGATGTAGTGCAGGAAGGACCGGTTCGGCCCGATCACCAGAGTGCCGGTACGGGCCAGCCGTTCGCGGTGCGCGTACAGCAGATAGGCGACCCGGTGCAGACCGACGGCCGTCTTGCCGGTGCCGGGGCCTCCCTGCACGCACACCGTCCCGCCCAGCCCGCTGCGGACGATCTCGTCCTGCTCGGGCTGGATCGTCGCCACGATGTCCCGCATCGGACCGACACGCGGCCGCTCGATCTCCCGCTGGAGCAGCTTGCTGGTGGCGGCCGTCTCCGCCGGGTCGGACAGGTGCTCGTCCTCGTACGCCGTCAGGTCGCCGCCGGTGTAGCCGAAGCGGCGGCGCAGCCCCACGTCCATCGGGTCCTTCTTGGAGGCCCGGTAGAACGGCTGCGAGACCGGCGCCCGCCAGTCGATCACCATCGGGTCGCCCCCGCCGTCGTGCACGTGCCGGCGCCCGATGTAGAAACGCTCACCCTCCGCGCCCTCGGCCCGGTCCGCGCCCGGAGCGTGCAGGTAGTCGAGACGACCGAAGAACAGCGGCGTGTGACTGAGGTCGGCGAGTGCCTTGATGCGCTCCCCGATCTGGCGTTCCAGGATCTGCGCGTTGACCCAGTTCGCGGTGACGTCACGGATGTCGAGCGACTCGACGTCCTCCCGCATGGCGCGCAGGGCCGCCCGGGAGGAGGAGAGATGGGACCGTTCGCGGGCGAGGGGATCGTCGTCGACGGGCGTGGACAAGGGGGTGCCTCCGAAGGACCGGCGGGTGGACCGCGCGAAGCGGACCGCGCGACGTACGCGTGGATGCCGGCCGGTTTCCGTCCGGACGGCGGCACTCCGAGCGGAGGCGGGGAAGCGGAGATTCTAGGCGAGCGGGACGGCGGGGACCAACGCGTTATTCTCCGCGCCGCGGGCCGCGCCCTCCCGGCGTCCCCTAGGGGACACACCCTCACCTCCGGAGGGGAACGGCTCGGCCTGGAGTACTACGCGGTGACCTGCGGGGCTCGCCCCGCAGACCGATGCCACCCTTATGCCCGTAAAGCCACTATGGAGGTATGAGCGCAGCAACCATCACCCCAGCACCGCGCCCGCCCCGCCCGGCCGGCGCCACCCCCGTCCTCGGCAGCCACCGGCACATCCTCGGCGAGAGCCTGCACGCCGTCCGCGTCTTCGTGGGCGCAGCCTTCGACGTGGTCGTCCTCGGTGAGTACGGCGAGGAGGCGGGCGTCCGCCGCAGGTGACCGCCCGCCCCGGCCGGACTCCCGCTCAGCTCTCCGCGAGCAGTTCGTCCGCGTCCACGATCCGGTACGCGTAGCCCTGCTCGGCCAGGAAGCGCTGCCGGTGCGCCGCGAAGTCCTGGTCGATCGTGTCGCGCGCCACCACGGAGTAGAAGTGCGCCTGATGCCCGTCGGCCTTCGGCCGCAGCACCCGGCCCAGCCGCTGCGCCTCCTCCTGGCGTGAACCGAAGGTCCCCGACACCTGGATGGCGACCGTCGCCTCCGGCAGGTCGATGGAGAAGTTCGCGACCTTCGACACCACCAGCACGCTGATCTCGCCCTCCCGGAACGCGCCGAAGAGCTTCTCGCGCTGCGCGTTGCTCGTCTCACCCTTGATGACCGGCGCGTTCAGATGCTCGCCCAGCTCGTCCAACTGGTCGATGTACTGCCCGATCACCAGGATCTGCTGCCCGGCGAACCGCCGCACGATCGCCTCCGTGACCTTCCGCTTGGTCGCGGTGGTCGCGCAGAAGCGGTACTTCTCCTCCGCCTCGGCGGTCGCGTACGCCAGCCGCTCGGAGTCCGTCAGGTTGACCCGCACCTCGACACAGTCCGCCGGCGCGATGTACCCCTGCGCCTCGATCTCCTTCCACGGCGCGTCGAACCGCTTCGGCCCGATCAGCGAGAAGACGTCCGACTCCCGGCCGTCCTCCCGCACGAGCGTCGCCGTCAGCCCCAGCCGCCGCCGCGCCTGGAGATCCGCCGTGAACTTGAACACGGGCGCGGGCAGCAGGTGCACCTCGTCGTAGAGGATCAGCCCCCAGTCCCGCGAGTCGAACAGCTCCAGGTGCGGATAGACACCCTTGCGTCTCGTCGTCAGCACCTGGTAGGTGGCGATGGTGACGGGCCGGATCTCCTTCCGCGTCCCGCTGTACTCGCCGATCTCCTCCTCGGTCAGACTCGTCCGCTTCACCAGCTCGTGCTTCCACTGCCGGGCCGAGACGGTGTTGGTGACCAGGATCAGCGTGGTCGACTTGGCCTGCGCCATCGCGCCCGCGCCCACCAGCGTCTTGCCCGCCCCGCACGGCAGGACCACGACCCCCGAGCCGCCGTGCCAGAAGTTCTCCACGGCCTGCTTCTGGTAGGGCCGCAGCGCCCACCCGTCCTCGTCCAGGTCGATCGCGTGCGCCTCGCCGTCGACGTACCCGGCGAGGTCCTCCGCGGGCCAGCCCAGGCGCAGCAGCGTCTGCTTGATCTGCCCGCGCTCGGAGGCGTGCACGGCCACGGTGTCCGGGTCCAGACGCGCCCCGACCAGCGGGATGATCCGCTTGGAGCGGAGGATCTCCTCCAGGACGGGCCGGTCGGTGGTGGTCAGCACCAGACCGTGCGTCGGATGCTTGCTGAGGGTCAGCCGCCCGTAGCGGTCCATCGTCTCGGCGATGTCGACGAGCAGCGCGTGCGGCACCGGATACCGGCTGTACTGCACCAGCGCGTCCACGACCTGTTCGGCGTCGTGCCCGGCCGCCCGCGCGTTCCACAGCCCCAGCGGCGTCACCCGGTAGGTGTGGATGTGCTCGGGAGCCCGCTCCAGTTCCGCGAACGGCGCGATCGCCCGACGGCAGTCACCGGCCTGCTCGTGGTCGACCTCCAGGAGCAGGGTCTTGTCGGACTGGACGATGAGTGGACCATTCACGCGCGGCTGCCTTTCTGCACGGAGCTGCATGAACCGGCGTGCCTACGCACGGCCAAACGTCCAGTGTGCCCTACCGGCCGACGATCACAGCTGGTCGTCGGCCAGCTCCGCGACCCCCGTCACCCGGTGCAGCGGGTACGTCCGCACCTCGTCCGCGGTGTGGTCGTACGCCGTGACGAAGCCGCCCTCGACCCGGACCGGCGCGATGACCCGCTGACTGGCGGCGCCCTCCGCGTTGACGTAACCGATCCACAGGGCCTCGCCGGTGAGGACGGCGGCCTGCATGGTGGCCAGGGTCTCGGCGGAGCTGGTGCGCGGCAGCTCCCCGCCCGCCACCGGGGCGGCGCTGGGCCGGCGCGGGGCCGTCGCGGCCAGGTCACCCGCCCGCACGGCCCGGATCGCCGCCGACAGCAGCGTCGCGTCGGGCACCGGCGGACCCTCCGGCACCGGCTCGGGCGCCGTACGCGGCGGGGTCCGGTGCGCGTGCGCGCGGGCGATCAGCACATCGCCCTCGGCGGACTCCGCGGCCGGCGCGAAGCCCATCGCGCGCAGCCCCTCGAGGAGCGTGCCCGGGTCGGCCTGCGCCGCCAGCACGGTCGGCGCCAGCCGCCGCAGCCCCAGGCCCGCGGCCCGCTTGTCGGCGAGGATCTCACTGAGCTGCGCGTCGTCGTCGCAGCGCACGTACGCCGAGGCCGCGCCGACCCGCAGGTGCCCGTGCCGCCGGGCGACGTCGTCGATCAGATAGGCGAGCGGCTGCGGCACCGGCGTACGGGAGTGCGCGGCGAGGAAACTCTGCAAGTCCGAAGCCGACCGGCCCGCGTCCAGGGCCCGGCGCACCGAGGCCGGCGTGAACCGGTAGACCGTGGCCCCGCCCTTCGACTCGACATCGCCGAGGACGTCCAGCACGTCGGCCAGCGGGCGACGCAGCGGACCCGGCGCCACCGCCGTCAGGTCGGCCTGCAGCAGCACATGCTCCAGCGGCTCGGGCAGCAGCGGGGCCAGCAGCCGGGCGGCGGCCGCGCAGGCGGCGGCCTGCTCGCCCGCGGACAGGGGCTCGGGGACGACCGCCGTGCCGCCAAACCCGTACGACGGTCCCCCACCGGACCGGTGCGGCGCCGACGTCCGGCTCCCCGGCGCGTGGTGCACGGGCAGCTTGTCGCCGGGTCCCGCCGGCTCCGCGGCCCGCGCGCTCCGCTCCCGCGCCGCCGGCTCCGCGTCCCGCCCGCTGCCCTCCTGCGCCGGCTTCGGTGCGACCGCCCCGAGCAGCGCCCGCCCGTGCGCCGACAGGGCACCCCGGCCGGTGACACCCAGCAGCTCCGCCTCCGACAGCGTCCACCGCGCGAGCCGGCCCCGCAGGTCGTCGTCCTGCTGCGGACCGCGCAACGGCCGCTCCCAGCGCAGCCGGGCGAGAACCGACCCCGCGGACGGGGAGAAACCCTCCGGCAGCCCGGCCAGCAGCGTCAGCACCCGGTGCCGCACCTCCGGAGCCGCCGAGCGGTCCAGACCCGGACCGAGCGCCGACAGCGTGCGCTCCTTCGCGTCGCGCCCACCGACCACCCCCGGCGTCCGGGTCGCCGTCAGCCACGCCTCCGCCAGCCGCGCCCAGCGCCGCGCCGGAGGCTGCTCCAGCCACTCGTCGTATGCCGGGGTCGCCGCGTACCGCTCGTCCGCCTCCCCGTCGGAGGCCAGCAGCCCCGCCGCGTAGGCGAGTTCGACCCAGAACGCGGCGACCGGCTCCGCCACGTCGAGGGCGACCGCCGTGCGCTTGAGGTCCCGGACACTCAGCCCCCCGGCCCGCAGCACCGCCGGACCACCCTCGTCCCAGTCCTTCAGCAGCTCCTCCACGGTCGCCAGCGCCGTGTACGCCTGCCCGGCCGCCGCCGCGTCCACCACCTGCGGACGGTGCGTGCCGGCCGCCTCCACCGCGGGCGGCACCGGCTCGGCCGCCCGGTGCGCCCGCCCCCCGCGCAGGTGCAGCGCCACCTCCCGCGGCAGGACGACCGTCCCCGGCGCCGTCGGCAGCAGCAACCCGCGGTCCAGCAGCCGCCGCAGATGCGCCGCGGGCTCCGCCGTGACCTGACCGTACGGCGGACCCCACACCAGCCGGGACAGCACCTCCCGGGACTCCTCCGGCAGTTCCGCCAGCAGCGCCGCCATCCGCACCCGGTCCCGGAACAGCGCGGTCAGCGCCTCCACTGCCGACACCGAGTCGTGCGTCGACGCCAGCCCCGCCGACGCGACGATCTCCTGGATACGGCCCGGCGACATGCCCGCGGTGGCCTCCGCGACCGTGGGGCCCAGCCCCGTCGGCGACGGATGCTGCGGCGAGGGGGCCAGCAGCTCCCGCGCCGTACGCACCAGACGCAGCCGCTCGTCGTCCCCCCACACCAGCGCCTGCTCGCGCAGCGTCCCCAGCGCGCTCGGCACCGCGGCCGCCACCACCGGATCCCCCTCGTCCCCGGCCATCAACGCCAGCAGTTCCGCGTACGGCGCCGGGTCCGCGGCGACGGCCAGGGCCTCCGCCGTCTGGAGCGCGAACCGGTCCAGCCGCTCCAGGGCCCGCACGACCGACGCACGCGTGCCGGCCCGCGTCGCGAGCTGCGTGAGATCCGTGGGCACCGGCGTGACGAGGTCGGGGCGGGCACGCAGAAGGACCGCCAGGGCCGCGTCGTCCCGTGCGCGGAGGGCCTCCGCGAGGGACCGGGGCGGGGATGCCGGGTTGCTCATCCGCCCCACGTTAGCGGGTCACCCCCGGCGGCCGACCCGGGCGTGCGGTCCCGCGCCGGCCCGCCTCCCGCCCGGGCCGGAACGCCCCCGCCACCGGACGGCGTACCGGCCGGCAGAGGCTGACCTGCGCTACCGTCGTCCCACGGGGTATCCAACGCACCGGCCCCGGAGGGGACTTCGTGGGTATCGAGAGCGACCAGGTCGTCTACGAGTATCTGAGCCGCGTCGGCGACGTGGCCCAGCAGCGGCAGCTGCCGTCCGGCACCCGCATGCGGCTCGTCTCGGAACTGCGCAACGAGATCGACCGGCGGCGCGCCAAGGTGCCCGTCGACTCTCCCGCCGCCGTCCGCCGCATCCTCGACCGCATCGGCAGCCCTGACGACGTCGTCGCCGCCGCGGGCGGCACCGGCGGCCAACCGCGGACCCCGACGCCCGCCGTACCCGTGCAGCGCGACCGCGAGGCGGAGGACACCGAGCGGCCCAAGGGCCTGCGCCGCATGGTCCCCCGGCCCCGCCCCGCCCAGCCGCCCGAGCCCACCGCCTCCGACGCGCCCTCCCCACCGCACCTGGCGAGCGCCCACGAACTCGGCGACGTCACCCGGCAGCCCGACTGGTGGCGGGTGGACGGCAGCCCCTTCGGACTCGGGGACGCCGTGCCCGGGTTCGTCGGCGGAGTGGAGATCCCTGAACTGCTGAAACCGCCGCCGCCCAAGGAGACGGACCCGGCCGCCACCAAGGAGACCGCGCCGGCCGTCGAGGTGACCGGCGCCCCCGCCGCCCCGCCCGCCCGACGCCGCCGCCTGCTGCCCCGGCGCCTGCGAAAGAACCGCACCTCGCCCGCTCCCACCGCCGCGCCCACCGCGACCGCCAGGGCCCGCGGCTGGAGCAACCCCCTGCTCCTGCTCGCCGCCGCCCTCCTCCTCGCGGGGGCCGTCCTCGGCAACCTGCCGGTCCTCGTGGTGGGCTGGCTGATCACCTACGCCTCACGCCGGCTGACCCAGACCGAGACGAAGTGGGCGGTCGTGTTCCTGCCCGGACTGGCCGTCGCGGCCGGCTTCGGCTGGATCTGGGGCCGGACCCGGGGCCGCTGGGGCGAGCCGATCGCCCAGGGCCACATGAACGACGCGATCGGCCAGACCTGGCCCTGGGTCATCCGCGGCGCGGCCGTCGCCTCCGCCCTGTACCTGGTGTGGCGCTCGCAACGCCGGCGCTGAACCCTGCCGGCCGTCCCCGGCCCGCCCGGGGACACGTGTAAGCCGCACCGACTCGGCACAATGGCCCGCATGACCTCTCCCACGCTGACCGTCGGCTTCGATCTCGACATGACCCTCATCGACTCCCGGCCCGGCATCCGCGCCTGCTACCAGGCGCTCGCCGAACGGACCGGGACGTACATCGACGCCGACCTCGCGGTCACGCGGCTCGGTCCGCCGCTCGCGGACGAACTGGTCAACTGGTTCCCCGCGGAGCGCGTCCCGGCCATGACCGACCTCTACCGCTCGATGTACCCGGCGATCGCCATCACGCCCACCACCGCCATGCCGGGCGCCCGCGAGGCGCTCGCGGCGGTCCGGGCGGCCGGCGGCCGGGCGGTCGTCGTCACCGCCAAGCACCAGCCGAACGCCGAGCTCCACCTGGAGCACCTGGGCATCGAGCCGGACGCGGTCGTCGGCGACCTGTGGGCGGAGCAGAAGGCGCAGGCGCTGCGCGCGCACGGGGCCGGCGTGTACGTCGGCGACCACGTCGGGGACGTACGCGGCGCCCGCACGGCCGGAGCCCTCGCGGTCACCGTCGCCACCGGCCCGTGCAGTCCCGAGGAGTTGCGCACGGCGGGCGCGGACGTCGTCCTCGGCGGGCTCGGCGAGTTCCCGGACTGGCTCGCCGCCTTCGCGATACCGCCCTACCGCCCGGCCCGCGCCTGACGGCGCCCCGCCGCCACGGACCTCAGCACACCGGCGGCGGCCAGCAGGAAGCCCACGCCCATGAGCATGCTCAGTCCGAACATGTAGGTGGGGAACGGCCTCGTGTCGAGCAGCAGCGGGGCCACGGTGACGAGTGTGGCCACGGCGCCGACGAAGAACACGACAACGCCGGCCCGGACCAGTCGGTCACCGGGCCCGGCGGAATTCACTTGGGTTCTGTCACGCACGGGACCAGGGTAGTTCCCTGCCCGAAGGAGCAACCGGCGTGGCGTGATCAGACACCCTGTCAGCTCCCCTCTCCCGTCCGGCGTCCTGGTGGGGGAGGCGGAGGCACGGACGTCTCAGGCTCCATCTCTCCCTGGTACGGGACTCTCTCAGGCGAGGGAACTCCAGTCGGCAGGGACGACGGACAGGGGCAGAAGGAGTCCTGCCGCCGTATGCCGAAGGGTCTGTCGGTAAAGGTCGCTCTCCCGGCCAGGCAGGAAGAGGAAAGAGTCAACCGGCTCCCAAGTCGACGGGCAGGAAGTACGGGGAAGTCCGGGAAGCCAAAGAGCAGGAGGACCGCAGGGAATTCCTGCGGACTCACCACGTGAAGGTCCGGGCTTGGGGTAAGGGTGTCGACCACTGCGACAGGGCAACGGTCATGGACCTGGGAGATGTCCAGGCCAGGGCACAGGAGCTGCGCCTGAGCAAGGGTGACGGAACGGGCAGGCTCCTGATCGGCCAGAATGTACCGGCGCACCGGATCAGCCCCGAGTTGAGGGAATTCACCGAGGGGGAAGTTCTCGCATTTCCAGAGGAACTCGAAGCGGCGTGAAAGAAAGAGGCGTGAGGGAAATCCCCGAGGGGAGGCGGTAGCCGGAAGGCGCCCTCAGGATGCGAATAGGCGGGTCGTCCTCTTTCACGGCGACTATTCCGGCGCACGCCCGACAGGCATGCGTGCGTGGAACCGCGCCCCGCATCCTCACCGGGAATCTCACCGGTGACTACTTCCCTAGGAGAGAAGGCGATTGCCCTTTACGGCAGCGGTCGGCTTGGCCGCGCTTGAGCGAGACATGGCCGTTGAGCGCACTCGTGCTGGTCGCGACGCTCCTACCGCCACATCGGTCGACCCCTCACACTTCCTTCACCACCTTGAGCCCTTGCCTCCCTGGCGCGGGCCCGGCGCTGTTTTAAGGCGTGTTCCGCTGGAGAGACCCCCGGTAGGGTGTTTCGACGGAAGTTCAGGGCGTCCGGTGTCAGTCCGGCAGCTATCGAGGGAGCGTGTGCTTTGCCGACTGGCAAGGTCAAGTGGTTCAACAGTGAGAAGGGCTTCGGCTTTCTCTCCCGTGACGACGGCGGTGACGTCTTCGTCCATTCCTCGGTCCTCCCCGCCGGAGTCGAGATGCTCAAGCCGGGCCAGCGGGTGGAGTTCGGAGTGGTCGCCGGGCAGCGCGGTGACCAGGCCCTCTCGGTCACCATCCTCGATCCGACGCCGTCCGTCGCGGCCGCGACCCGCAGAAAGCCCGACGAACTCGCCTCCATCGTCCAGGATTTGACGACCCTCCTGGAGAACATCACGCCGATGCTGGAGCGGGGCCGTTACCCCGACAAGGCGTCCGGGGCGAAGATCGCGGGCCTGCTGCGCGCGGTCGCCGACCAACTGGACGTGTAAGGACCCGCCCCCGCCGTGAGGCGCTCAGGGGAAAGCGAGCGCGTCCGGGCCGAGGGGCGGAACCAGTCCCTCGGCCGCCGCGCGCGTGAGCAGTCCGCGTACCGCCGCGTAGCCGTCGTCGCCGAGGTCGGCGGTGAATTCGTTGACGTACAGCCCGATGTGCTGGTCGGCGACCTCCGGGTCCATCTCCTGGGCGTGTTCCATCACGTAGGGCCGGGAGACCGCGGGGTCGTCCCAGGCCGCCCGCACCGACGTGCGGATCGACTCCGCGAGCGCGGTCAGCGTCGCGGCGCCCAACGCCCGGCGGGCGATGATCGCGCCCAGCGGGATCGGCAGCCCGGTCGTGTCCTCCCAGTGCTCGCCCATGTCGGCGAGCTTGTGCAGCCCGTAGTTCCGGTAGGTGAAGCGGGCCTCGTGGATGACGAGTCCGGCGTCGACCTTGCCGTCCCGTACGGCGGGCATGATCTCGTCGAACGGCATGACCACGATCTCGCCGACCCCGCCCGGCACCAGGTCCGCCGCCCACAGCCGGAACAGCAGGTAGGCCGTGGACCTCTCGCTCGGCACGGCCACGGTCCGGCCGGTGAGGTCGGTGCCCGCCTCCCGGGTCAGCACCAGCGGCCCGCAGCCCCGGCCCAGCGCGCCGCCGCAGGGCAGCAGCGCGTACTCGTCGAGGACGTACGGCAGCACGGCGTACGACACCTTCAGCACGTCGAGTTCGCCGCGCTCGGCCATGCCGTTGGTGAGGTCGATGTCCGCGAAGGTCACGTCGAGCGCGGGGGCGTCCGCGACGCGGCCGTGCGCGAGGGCGTCGAAGACGAACGTGTCGTTGGGGCAGGGGGAGTACGCGATCCGCAGGGTCTGCGGCCGCTCAGCGGTCTCGGTCGTGGGTGTCGTCATGTGGGTTCCAACTCTCCAGTGCGGGCGTGAGCTTCCCGAAGGCGTCCGAAAGAGCCATGAGGGCGTCGCCGATGCGCCAGGCGGTGCGGTCGCGCGGGCCGACCGGATTGGAGACGGCCCGGATCTCCAGCACGGGCACCCCGTGCGCGGCGGCGGCCTCGGCGACCCCGAAGCCCTCCATGGCCTCGGCCAGCGCCCGCGGGTGCCGGGTCCGCAGCGCGTGCGCGCTGGCGGCCGTACCGGTGACGGTGGACACCGTGAGGACCGTGCCGGCGCGCGCTCCGGTGGCCGCCGCGACCCCTCGTACGAGTGTTTCCGGTGGACGGTGGGTGACGGTCCCGAAGCCGAGTTCGGTCACCGGCAGGAAGCCGTCGGCCGTCTCGGCGCCCAGGTCGGCGGCGGTGATCTCGTCGGCGACCACGACGGATCCGACGGGCGCGCCGGGGGCGAAGCCGCCGCCGATGCCGGTGGAGACGGCCAGGTCGTAGGGGGCGCCGTCGAGGGCCGCGACGGTGAGGGCGGCGGCGACGGACGCGGCGGCCAGGGCGGGGCCCACGCCGGCGGCGATCAGGTCGGGGCCGCCTTCGGGGAGCTGGTGCAGGGTCACGCCCGGCACCCGCACCTCACGCGCCGGCCCGGAGAACGCGCGAGCCACCGCGTCCCGTTCGACGGGGACCGCGGTGGCTACGAGGATGCGCATGGCGGGGCCGGGATCAGGCGTCCGCGTTCACGAGCTTGAAGTTCCACACGCCCTTGAACTGGGTGCCGGCCTTGTTCTGCTCGACGACGCTGATGTAGAGCTGCTTCGGCGCGGCCTGGCCCTGCTGGTCGGCGAACAGGTCGACGCCCTCGAAGGAGTAGTACGTCTTCTTGTACGGGTTGGTGACCTGCTGGCCGTTGATCCACAGGGCCCAGCCGGTGTCGGCGACCTTCGGGTCCACGCCGATGCGCAGGGTCTCGCTCTGCGGCACGTCGATCGAGTCCGACGACTTCTGCAGGGCGCACTTCGTGGCCTTCGCCTTGCCGAGGTTGTCGCCGTCCTCGTAGCAGGCGGCCTCGGCGCTCACCGAGCTCTTGCCGACCGTCACGGTGGCACGCGGCGTCGGCTTGTCGCAGGCGGACAGGACGAGCAGTCCGGCGGCAACGGCGCCGGCGGCGGCGACGACGCGGCGGCGTCGCACAGCCCGGTGTACATCAGCGGCTTCGCCGCGGGGCAGCGTGGTCATGGGCGAAGGTTATCGGGCAGGTGGGACCGTCCCCCTACGCGGGGTGCGGCGTGCCCGGTTCGTTACGCCACTCGCGGGTGCCCGGCGCCGCTGCGGCGGGCGGAGGCCAGCAGGCCGCGGGTGGTGCCCAGCCAGCCGATGGCGACGATCGCGGCCGCCACCGACATGCCGAGCGTGCCGTTCAGCGGCAGCACGATGCCGATCGCGCCGCCGAACACCCAGGCCACCTGCAGCAGGGTCTCCGAACGGGCGAACGCCGACGTGCGGACCAGCTCGGGCACGTCCCGCTGGATCAGCGCGTCCAGGGACAGCTTGGCGAGGGCCTGCGCGAACCCGGCGACCGCCGCCAGGCACGCCACCACGAACGCGCCGAAGAAGATCGCGGCGGTGATCGCCGCGCCCAGCACGATCGCGACCACGGCGACGATGATGATCTCCGGTGCCCGGCGCAGCCACGCCCCGACCGCCGTGCCGAGTGCGTTGCCCGCGCCCGCCGCGACGCCCACTATGCCCAGCGACACCGCCGCGCTCTCGCCGGTCAGCGGATGCTCCCGCAGCAGGAACGCCAGGTAGAAGATCAGGAAGCCGGTGAGGCAGCGCAGGGTGGCGTTGGCGCCGAGGGCGTGGGTGACGGCCGTACCGACCGTACGGAGCCCGGGGCGTTTGACCGGACGCAGATGCGGCCCGTGCAGGTGCTCCTCGTCGGCGGCGAGCAGCGCGATGTCCTCGCCCTTGGAGGAGTCGACCTTCGGTGGCAGCGAGAAGGACAGGAACATCCCCGCGACGAAGATCACGAAGGCGCCGTAGAGCGGCCAGCGGGAGCCGACGGCCTGGAGGCCGGCCGCGACGGGCGCCGCGACCCCGGTCGCCAGGAGCCCGCCGAGCGTGACCCGGGAGTTCGCCTTCACCAGGGAGAAGCCCGGTGGCAGCAGCCGGGGCACCACGGCGCTTCTGACCACGCCGTACGCCTTCGAGGCGACCAGCACTCCCAGGGCCGCCGGATACAGCTCCAGGCTGCCGGCGGCGACCGCGCCGGAGATGATCAGCGCGAGCAGCGCCCGGGCGAGCATCGCGCCCGCCATCGCCGCCCGGCGGCCGTGCGGCAGCCGGTCGAGGAGGGGGCCGATCACCGGCGCGAGGACGGTGAAGGGCGCCATGGTGATCGCCAGGTAGAGCGCGACGCGCCCGCGGGCCTCGTCGGTCGGCACCGAGAAGAAGACGGTGGAGGCGAGCGCCACGGTGATCATGACGTCGCCGGCGCCGTTCACCCCGTGCAGTTCGATGAGTTTGCCCAGGCCCGACTCGCCTGCGCCGTGCGCGTGGGTCGCCTTGCGGATACCGCGGGCCGGACCCGTCACCGGGAAGTGCAGGGCACGGCCGACGGAGCGGACGGACCCGCGGAACCGGCCCGATCCGCCACTACGACTGCTGCCCTTGACCCCACCGACTCCGGTGGCTCCTGGGGGTGTCCTCGCGGCTGCCACGACGTCATAGTGCCCCGAGAAAGGCATTGATAGTGCGGTTACCGCGCGTATGGCCGCGCACTTCTCGACCGGCCGGTCCCCGCGGGCGGGCGGGAGAACTCCGGTGCGCGGACGGGAGAACTCCGGTGCGCGGAGCGGAGAACTCCGGTGCGCGGAGCGGAAAACATCGGCGCGAAGCGCCGAAGAACAACCTCCGGTGTAGGCCGAGCGCCGGTGAACAGGTAGCGTGCGTATCTCAGCCATCCCGCAGAATGGGTGGTACAGGTGCGCCCGAGTGCGAGCGGGCGCGGACGTCGACGCGGTCCTCCGGTCCGCTCCGTCCGCCCCGCCGCCAAAGGCAGACGCACCCGAGAGACGGCGTAGGAGAGAAGCGATACCTGTGAGCGCAGCGACAACGCGAAGCCGCACCACCGACCGCCTGTGCGCCGAGGCGGTCGACCTCGCCCGTGCCGCGGCCGAAGAGGCCGCCGCACCCGGAGTCGTCGGTGAGCACACGGGGCTCCAGGCCGACGGGGACCGGGTTGTCACGCACTTCTTCGAGTGCAAGGAGTTCGGCTACCGCGGCTGGCGCTGGGCCGTGACGGTGGCCCGCGCCTCCCGCGCCAAACTCGTCACGCTCGACGAGGTGGTCCTGCTGCCCGGACCGGACGCCCTGCTGGCACCCGAGTGGGTGCCGTGGAGCGAACGGCTGCGCCCCGGCGACATGGGCCCCGGCGACCTCCTGCCGACGGAGGCCGACGACCTGCGGCTGGAGCCCGGCTACACCGGTGAGGACCAGCCGCCGCCGAACTCCGCGGTGTCGGAGGAGATGGCCGAGCTCGTCGAGGCCGAGGACGCGGAGGTCACCGAGGGCTCCCCGGCGCAGCTTCCCGGCGCCCCCGTGCGCGGGTCGATCGCCGCGGTCGCCGAGGAACTCGGCATGCGGCGCGCGAGGGTCCTGTCGCGGTACGGGCTGCACGCCGCCGCGGACCGCTGGGAGGAGGCGTACGGCGCCAAGACCCCGATGGCCCAGGCCGCACCCGCGACCTGCGTCAGCTGCGCCTTCCTCACGCCGATCGGCGGATCACTGGGGCAGGCCTTCGGTGTCTGCGCCAACGAGTTCGCCCCGGCGGACGGGCGGGTCGTCTCCCTCGCGTACGGCTGCGGGGGGCACTCCGAGGCGGCGGTCATGCCGAAGCCGCCTCAGCCGCCGCCGCCGCGGCTCGACGAGACGCGGATCGATCCCTTCCCGTTGCGGCCGGCCGCGGACTCGGGGTCCGTACCGGATGTCTCCGACGGGGATGTGGCGGAGTTGGGGCACTCGTAGCGTCGCGGGTTGCCTGGGCGGCGGCTGCGGGGTCGTGGGCTGCCGGTTCGCTGGGCGGCGGCTGCGGGGTTGTGGGGGTGCGGGTTTCCGGGGCTGCGCCCCTGGGCCCCCGTTCGGCCTGAACGGCCTCGTCCTCAAACGCCGGACGGGCTGATCATGCCGGGCCGGCTGGTGGTGCCGGACGACGGGCTGGTGGTGCCGGGTGGGCTGCCTGGCCGGCGGCTGCGGGGTCGTGGGGGTGCGGGTTTCCGGGGCTGCGGCCCTGGGCCCCCGTTCGGCCTGAACGGCCTCGTCCTCAAGCGCCGGACGGGCTGATCATGCCGGGCCGGCTGGTGGGGTGCCGGACGGGCTGATGGTGCCGGACGGGCTGATCATGCCGGGCCGGCTGGTGGGGTGCCGGACGGGCTGATGGTGCCGGACGGGCTGATGGTGCTGGACCGGCTCGTGGTGTCGGGTCGCCCGGTCTCACGTGACGGGGTTTCCCGGGCGCGCGGTACCTTCGTCGTCACGCCGACGAGGAGAGTGAACGTGAGCAAGTTCGTGCGGCCCGCCGCCGAGGGTGCCGATCCGTTCGGGACGGCCCGTCTGCGCCGCGGTGTGCTGGACGCCTGGGCCACCAGTCCGGCCCGGTTCCGTGAGGACGCCAACGCCGAGGAGGACCTCGTCCTCGGCGGCTACCGGGACCGGCTCGTCGTGGAGCTCGCCCAGAACGCCGCCGACGCGGCCGCCCGGGCCGGCGTGCCCGGCCGGCTCAGGCTGACCCTCCGCGACGGCGTCCTGGTCGCCGCGAACACCGGCGCCCCCGTGGACGCGGCCGGCGTCGAGTCGCTGTCCACGCTCCGCGCCTCCGCCAAGCGGGACACCGGCGGTGGCGACAGCGCGGACGGCGCGGTCGGTGCCGTGGGCCGTTACGGTGTCGGGTTCGCCGCCGTCCTCGCCGTCACGGACGAGCCCGCGCTCGTCGGCCTGCACGGCGGGGTCCGCTGGTCGCTGGGCGAGGCGCGGGTGCTGGCCGAGGAGACGGCGCGGCACAGCCCCGGGCTCGGCGGTGAGATCCGCCGGCGCGAGGGTCACGTGCCGCTGCTGCGGCTGCCCTTCGCCGCCGAGGGCACCGCCCCGGAGCCGTACGACACGGCCGTCATCCTGCCGCTGCGCGACTCCGCGGCCGCCGGCCTCGCCGAACGCCTTTTGAACGCCGTCGACGACGCGCTCCTCCTCGCCCTTCCCGGCCTGGAGGAGGTCGTGATCGAGACGGGGACGGGCGAGGCCCGCACCCTGCGCCGCCGCACGGAGGGCGCGGAGACCGTCGTAACGGACTCCCGGGACGGCGCCACCCGGTGGCGTACCGCGTCCGCGCACGGGCCGCTCACCCCGGACCTGCTCGCCGACCGCCCGGTGGAGGAGCGGCTGCGCCCCCACTGGTCGGTGACCTGGGCCGTGCCCGTGGACGCCGACGGTGCCCCGGTCCGCCCCCGCACCAGCCCGTACGTCCACGCCCCCACGCCCAGCGACGAGGCGCTCGGCGTGCCCGCGCTGCTCATCGCCTCCTTCCCGCTGGACACCACCCGCCGGCACGCGGCGCCCGGCCCGCTGACTGACTTCCTGGTGCAGCGGGCGGCGGACGCGTACGCCGGGCTCCTCGCCGACTGGCGGCCGGTGAGCGAGGCGATCATCGGCCTGGTGCCCGGACCGCTGGGCCAGGGCGAGCTGGACGGGGCGCTGCGGCAGGCCGTCCTCGACCGGCTGCCCCGCACCTCGTTCCTGCCGCCCGCCGTCGCGCCCGCCGGGGACGACGCCGACGAGCTGCCCGAGTCGCTGCGGCCGCGGGACGCCGAGGTGGTGGAGGGCGCGAGCGGCGACACCGTGCGGGTGCTCGCCGAGGTGCTGCCCACGCTGCTGCCCGCCGGCCTCGAACGACGCGTCGAGCTGCGGACGTTGGGCGTCGCCCGGGTGCCGCTGACGGACGCGGTGGACCGGCTGGCCGGTCTGGAGAAGGAACCCGGCTGGTGGCGGCGGCTGTACGACAGCCTCGCCGGCGTCGACCCGGACCGGCTGTCCGGGCTTCCCGTGCCGCTCGCCGACGGGCGTACGACCATCGGCCCGCGCCAGGTCCTGCTGCCCACCCCCGACGACCGCGCCGACCCGGAGGTGCTGGCCCGGCTCGGCCTCAAGGTCGCGCACGCGGACGCCGCGCATCCGCTCCTGGAGAAGCTGGGCGCGCTGCCCGCGACACCGCGGGCCGTGCTCACCACACCGCAGGTGCGGGCCGCCGTGGCCGCCTCCCTGGACGACGAGGGCCCGATGGACTGGGAGGAGGACGCGCCCGACAGCGAGGAGCTGGCCGACACCGTCCTCGCGCTGGTGCGGGACGCGGGCCTGCAGCCCGGCGACGAACCCTGGCTCGGAGCGCTGGCCCTGCCGGACGAGGAGGGCGAGCTGTCCCCGGCCGGCGAACTCGTGCTGCCCGGCAGCCCGTTCGCGCGGGTCATGCGGGAGGACGAACTCGCCCTGGTGGACCACGAGCTGGCCCGAAAGTGGGGCGAACAGCCGCTGGCCGCCTGCGGGGTGCTCGCGAACTTCACCCTCGTCCGCGCCACGGACGTCGTTCTCGACCCGGACGAACTGGAGCCCCGCGACGGGGACTTCGCCGAACCCGACGACGCCGGCCTGCTGGACGCCGTCGACGTGTGGAGCGAGGACGTCCTCGACCGCTTCCCGGACACCCCGGTCCCGCCGGTCGCCACCGAACTGCTCGCCGTGCGCGACCTGGACCTCGTCGACGAGGACAAGTGGCCCGAGGCCCTCGCCCTGCTGTCCCGGCCCCCGCTGCGCGACGCGATCGTCCAGCCCGTGCGGATCCTGCTGGCCGACGGCACCCACGAGGTCGTACGGCCGTACACCGCGTGGTGGCTGCGCGGGCACCCGGTGCTCGACGGCCGCCGCCCGGCCGGACTGCTGGCGGCGGGCGGCGATCCGCTGCTGCGGGGCCTGTACGAGGAGGCCGAGGCGACCGGCTTCGACGACGAGCAGGTGCTGCGGGCGCTGGGCGTCCGGACCTCGGTGGCGGCGCTGCTGGACGAACCGGGCGGCGCCGCCGAACTCCTGGACCGGCTGGCCGACCCCGACCGCGAGGTCACCGCCGCCCAACTGCACGCCCTGTACGGGTCGCTGGCCGAACTGGACCCCGAACAGGTCACCCTGCCCGACGAGTTGCGGGCCGTGGTCGACGGCCGGATCGAGGTCGTGGAGGCGTCCGAGGCGGTGGTCGTCGACTCACCCGACCTGCTGCCCTTCACCGAAGGCGTCCCCCTGCTGCCGGTACGCCCGGCCCGCGCCGCCGAACTGGCCGAACTGTTCCAGGTACGGCGGCTGAGCGAGTCCGTGACGGGCCGGGTGGACTCCGAGGGCACCGAGCACGGCGTACCGGAGCCGGTGGCGCTCCTGCTGGGGCCGCGCACCCCCGCGACCTACGTCGAGCACGAGGAACTCGTCGTGGACGGCGTCGAACTGGACTGGCGCCTGACCCCCGACGGCGTCCTGCACGCGGCCACCCTGGAGGGCGTCGCCGCCGGCCTCGCCTGGGCGGCGGGCCAGTGGCCCCGCCGCTTCGAGGTGACAGCCCTCCTGGAGGACCCCTCCCGCACAGCCGAACTGTCCCGGGACCGCTGGTTCGACTGAGCCCGACACGAACGCGGGGCCGCCTCGCCGGAGAACTCTCCGGTGAGGCGGCCCTGGCGTATGTACCGGCCTATCCCTCGATGTGGGCGTACAGGGCTTCGTACCGCGTGTACATGAGGCCCAGCACTCGCGGGTTGTTCCGTACGCCCAGGAACTCCAGGACGAGCGAGAACAGGTGTTCCACGGCCTGTCGGTGCTGGTCCGGGGTCAGGTGGCCCGGATCCTTCCAGCCCTGGAGTTTCATGTCGGGGAACAGGTCCAGGAGGACGAGCTGATGCCAGTAGAGGCTGATGCACTCGCCCCTGCGAACGACCAGCCACTCCGTGAACCCGCGCAGCAGGCCGCCGGACCGGCCGACGTCAATCCCTGTGAGGAACATGACGGTCGGGTAGTAGGTGCCGTTCAGGCCGAATCCCTCCTGCCCGTCCCGGAACGCCTCGATGAACTCCTTGTCGCGCACTCGTCTCCTAGAACCCGAAGTCGATCTTGTCAGGCCGTGTCCACCTCGACTTGTACTCGGCGACGGTCTCGCCGCCCCGCCCGGGGCCGGCGCCCACGTTTCGTCATGGCCAGGCCAAGTCCTGTACATGCGGGGCCCAAGCTTGCGCAAGGGTGATCAAAATCGTCCTCGGGGCGTACAACCAGCCACTTCCCTCGCGGATCTCACCCCGTGAGCCAACAGGCTCCACACCACTTCTCCCCCTGGGGAACGCAACATGCGTATACGCACCACCGTGGCCGCCGTCTCCGGCGCCCTGGTCCTCTCCGCCTTCGCCGTGCCGGCCGCGCAGGCCGCCGACGCCCCGTCCGGCAAGGCCGCGTTCAGCGCCGCCGCCGCGGACGGCGTGTCCGCCGCCGCGACGCTCGACGTCACCTTCTCGAACATGAAGGTCAACCACGGCAAGCCCATCGTCGTCGGCGCCACCAGCACGGTCAGCGTCCCGGTGACGTACACCCTGACGCACGCCGCGAGCCTGGACACCAGCGCCGACAACTTCGCCAGCGGCCCGCTGATCTACAAGGGTGCTTCGGTGCAGACGCCGGACAACGTCGTCATCAGCGAGGAGCCGGGCACCTGCACCGACACCTCGACGACCGTCCTCGACTGCTCGGCCGTCATCAAGATCTACGCGGGCGACGGCGACCTCTCCAGCTCCCAGGCCGGCACCTGGCACGCCGGCGGCCTGGCCGTCACCAAGGACGACGCCACGAAGGTCCAGGGTGACCTCGGCAGCGTCAAGGTCCTGCGCACCGCCAAGCTCACCGTCGACGCCGCCCCGGAGCCCGTCAAGAAGGGCAGGACCCTGACGGTCACCGGCAAGCTGAGCCGGGCGAACTGGGACACCAACGTGTACGCCGGCTACTCCACCCAGCCGGTCGTGCTCCAGTTCCGCAAGGCGGGCACCACCACGTACACCGCCGTCAAGGGCGTCAAGTCGTCGACGACCGGCGCCCTGAAGACCACGACCACCGCGACGGTCGACGGCTACTACCGGTTCGTCTTCGCCGGCAGCGCGACCACCGCGCCGGTCAACGCCACCGGTGACTACGTCGACGTGCAGTAAGAGCTAGGCCGGGAAGCGGCGGTCGACCCATTTCCACAGCAGTTCCAGGACGACCGCCGCCACCGCCGAGATGCCGACCGCGATCCACGGCATCGTCACGCCGACCAGCTTCAGCGCGAAGAAGTGCTGGAGCCACGGCACCATGAGCACCACCACGAACGCCGCGCCCATCGACGCCACCAGGAGCACCCGCCACCAGGTGTAGGGGCGGGCGATGATCGCCAGGACCCACATGGAGATCAGGAAGAGCGTCAGGGTGGCCGCGCTGGTCTCCGCGTCCAGTGAGCCGCTCCCGCTGTAGTGGTGGCGGGCGATCAGGTACGTCACGAAGGTCGCCACCGCGGCCACCACCCCGCCGGGCAGCGAGTACCGCATGACGCGCCGTACGAAGTGGGGCCGGGCCCGCTCCCGGTTGGGGGCGAGGGCGAGGAAGAACGCCGGGATGCCGATGGTGAGGGTGGACAGCAGCGTCAGGTGGCGGGGCAGGAACGGGTACTCCACCCGCCAGCACACCACCAGGACGGCCAGCAGCACCGAGTAGACCGTCTTCACCAGGAACAGGGTCGCCACCCGGGTGATGTTGCCGATGACCCGCCTGCCCTCCGCGACCACCGAGGGCAGGCTCGCGAAGCTGTTGTCGAGCAGCACGATCTGTGCGACGGCCCGGGTCGCCTCGGACCCGGAGCCCATCGCGACCCCGATGTCGGCGTCCTTGAGGGCGAGGACGTCGTTCACGCCGTCGCCCGTCATGGCGACCGTGTGGCCGCGTGACTGCAGGGCGCCCACCATGTCCCGCTTCTGCTGCGGGGCGACCCGCCCGAACACCGTGCCCTCGTCCAGGGCCCGCGCCATCGCCTCCTTGTCGTCGGGCAGCCGGCGCGCGTCCACGACCTCGCCGGTGAGCCCGAGTTTTCCGGCCACCGCGCCGACGGAGACCGCGTTGTCCCCGGAGATGACCTTGGCGTGGACATCCTGCTCGGCGAAGTAGCGCAGGGTGTCCGCCGCGTCCGGCCGCAGGCGCTGCTCCAGTACGACGAGGGCGGCCGGCTGAGCCGACCGGGCCACCTCGGGATGGTCGAGGCCGTGGGCGGCGCGGGCCAGGAGCAGCACCCGCAGTCCCTGTTCGTTGAGCCGGTCGGTCTCGGCGAGGGCGGTCGCGCCGGCCGGGTCGTCGCCGTCGAGCAGGACGTCGGGGGCCCCGAGCAGCCATGTGCTGGAGGCGCCGTCGCTCTCGCCGAAGGAGGCGCCGCTGTACTTGCGGGCCGAGGAGAAGGGCAGCGAGTCGGTGCGTCGCCAGTCGCCGGGGTCCGGGTAGGCGTCGATGACGGCCCGGAGGGAGGCGTTGGGCCGGGGGTCGGACGTGCCGAGCGCGCCGAGCACCGTGCGGACGTACCCCTCGTCGGCGTCCTGGAGCGTCCGCAGCTCGGTCACGTCCATGCCGCCCTCGGTGAGGGTGCCCGTCTTGTCGAGGCAGACGGTGTCGACGCGGGCCAGCCCCTCGATGGCGGGCAGTTCCTGCACGAGGCACTGCTTGCGGCCGAGCCGGACGACACCGATGGCGAAGGCGACCGAGGTGAGCAGGACCAGCCCCTCGGGGACCATCGGCACGATGCCGCCGACGGTGCGCGCGACGGAGTCCTTGAAGCCGTGCTGCTTGACCACGAGCTGGCTGACGACGAGGCCGAGGGCGGTCGGGATCATCATCCACGTCACGTACTTGAGGATCGTGGAGATGCCGCTGCGCAGCTCGGAGTGGACGAGGGTGAAGCGGGACGCCTCCTCGGCGAGCTGGGCGGCGTACGCCTCGCGCCCGACCCGGGTCGCCTCGAACGCGCCGCCGCCCGCGACCACGAAACTCCCCGACATCACCTGGTCACCGGGGTGTTTGACGACCGGGTCGGCCTCGCCGGTGAGCAGTGACTCGTCGATCTCCAGCCCGTCGGCCTCGGCGCACACCCCGTCCACGACGACCTTGTCGCCGGGGCCGATCTCGATCAGGTCGTTCAGCACGATGTGGGACGTCCCGACCCGGGTGGCGGTGCCGTCCCGCCGTACGGTCGGGCGGGCCTCGCCGATCACGGCGAGCGAGTCGAGGGTCTTCTTCGCCCGCCACTCCTGGATGATGCCGATCCCCGTGTTGGCGAGGATGACGTAGCCGAAGAGGCTGTCCTGGACCGGCGCGACGAACAGCATGACCAGCCAGAGCACGCCGATGATCGCGTTGAACCGGGTGAGGACGTTCGCCCGGACGATCTCGCCGACGGAGCGGCTGCTGCGCACCGGCACGTCGTTGACCTGCCCCCGCGCGACGCGTTCCGCGACCTCGGCGGCGCTGAGCCCGGTCGCCGCCCGGACGGGGAAGGGGTGCACCGGGTCGAGTCCGGCACTCGCGTGGAAGTGCGTCATGGATTCGACGGTACGTGCGGTTTTACGGCTTCACCCGCCGAGTCGGGCGAAGATCCGACCTGGGGATGAGGGCGGGGGCGCCGGGCTGGTGCTGTGGTCGTAGGAGGGGCTTGCTCACCGCGCGGTGGGCCCGGGGTCCTCCGGCTCCGCGGGGGCGCTGTCCGCGGTGGAGCCTGAGGACCGCTTGATCGCCGCGTCCCTCCTGCGGACGTACCAGATGCCGATCAGGCCGAGGCCGCCGCCGGCCAGGCAGGTCCAGACCCACCAGGTGTGGCCGTGGTCGTCGAACCAGCCGTAGAAGGGGAGCTGGACCAGGAAGAGCACGAACCAGATGATCGTGCCGCCGGTCACGGTGGCGACCACCGGGCCCTCCAGGGGCTCCGGTGCCTCGTGCCGGGGTGGTTCCGAGAAACCCGAGAAGAACGCGGCCATGGGCACAGCTTACGAGGTGATCACATCTACGCGCGGAGATGGCGCTCGCTGACTCATATGTTCATACTGAAACGGTTTGCATCTGACCACTTCTGTTCGTAGAAAACTCCAACGGTGCCTGGGGGAAACCGCTGGTGATGAGGATTCGCATGCCCACCTCGGCCCCCGCCAAGGTCCCCGCGCCCCAGCAGCCGGGACAGGCGCCCGCCCACGGCGCCCTCGACCGCTACTTCAGGATCTCCGAACGTGGCAGCACGCTGCCCCGGGAGATCCGCGGCGGTCTCGCCACCTTCTTCGCGATGGCCTACATCATCGTGCTGAACCCGATCATCCTCGGCAGCGCCAAGGACATGTACGGGCACCAGCTCGACAACGGCCAGCTGGTCACCGCCACCGCGCTGACCGCGGCCTTCACCACGCTCCTCATGGGCGTCGTCGGCAACGTGCCGATCGCGCTCGCCGCCGGACTCGGCGTGAACTCCGTCGTCGCCCTCCAGCTGGCGCCCCGGATGTCCTGGCCGGACGCCATGGGCATGGTCGTCCTGGCCGGCCTGGTCGTGATGCTGCTCGTCGCCACCGGCCTGCGCGAGCGCGTCATGAACGCCGTGCCCTTCGGGCTGCGCAAGGCCATCTCCATCGGTATCGGCCTGTTCATCATGCTGATCGGCCTGGTCGACTCCGGCTTCGTCTCCCGCATCCCGGACGCCGCCCACACCACCGTCCCGCTGCAGCTCGGCGCCGACGGCCACCTCAACGGCTGGCCGGTCCTGGTCTTCATCCTGGGCACCCTGCTCACACTGGCCCTGATCACCCGCAAGGTCTCCGGCGCGATCCTCATCTCGATCGTCACGATGACCGTGCTCGCGCTGGTCATCAACGCCGTCGCCACGATCCCGTCCTGGGGCCTGACCACCCCCAAGTGGCCCGGCAACCCCGTCGCCAGCCCCGACTTCGGTCTCGTCGGCAAGGTCAGCCTGTTCGGCGGCTTCGGCAAGGTCGGCGTGCTGACCGGCGTGCTGTTCGTCTTCACGGTCCTGCTGTCGTGCTTCTTCGACGCGATGGGCACGATCATGGGCGTCAGCGACGAGGCGAAGCTCACGGACGCGCAGGGGCAGATGCCCGGCATCAACAAGGTGCTCTTCGTGGACGGCCTCGCGGTCGCCGCGGGCGGGGCCAGCTCCTCCTCGGCCACCACCGCCTTCGTGGAGTCCACGGCCGGCGTCGGCGAGGGTGCCCGCACCGGCTTCGCGAACGTGGTCACCGGCGGACTGTTCGCCGTGGCCCTGTTCCTGACCCCGGTCGCCACCATGGTCCCGTCCCAGGCGGCCACCCCGGCGCTGTTCGCGGTCGGCTACCTGATCCTGGCCGGCTCGGTCAAGGAGATCGACTGGGCCGACCACACGATCGCCATCCCGGCCTTCGTCACGATGGTGATGATGCCGTTCACCTACTCGATCACCAACGGCATCGGCATGGGCTTCATCACCTTCGTCGTCCTGCGGCTCGCGGCCGGCCGGGCCAGGGAGGTCCCGGCCGCGATGTACGTCGTCTCGGCGGTGTTCGCCTTCTACTACCTGATGCCGGCCCTCGGCCTGACCTGACCGGCCCCGACGGCCGCGAGGCGGCCAGGGGAGAGATGCGAGCGGCGGGGTGGCGTGCCCCGCCGCTCACGTCACCCCGTAGAACTTCTCCGTCTCCTCGACGGCGGTCTGGAACCGCTCGTCGAAGTCGTCGCGGATGAGCGTCCCGATCACGTAGTCCTGGACGCTCATCCCCCTTTTCGCCGCATGATCCCGGAGCCGTTCGAGCAGCTCCTCGTCTATCCGCAGGCTGAGCACGCTGGTCCCCATGGACACGAGGGTCGCTGGCGCCCTCCGCCCGGTGTTCACTTTCCGCCGCCAACTCACTCGTTCGGGTGATGATCCGGTTCAGTGGCGGGTGTCACGGGAATCCCGGTGCGCCCCCAGCTTGTTTAGCGAGAGTAATGAGTTACGCTAAGGAGATGCCGGACCTCACCCATGGCGACGACGTTGCCGCCGTGAACTCCCTCCGCTCCGCCGTGATGCGGCTGTCCCGTCGGCTCAAGCACCAACGGGTCGACGAGTCGCTGAGCCCCACCGAGATGTCGGTGCTGGGCACCCTCTCCCTCTGCGGCCAGGCCACACCGGGTGAACTCGCCCGCAAGGAGCACGTACAGCCGCCGTCGATGACCCGCATCGTGGCGCTGCTCGAAGCCAAGGGGCTGGTCCGTCTCGAACCCCACCCCGAGGACCGGCGCCAGAAGGTCGTCACGAAGACCGAGCAGGCCGAGGCCATGCTCGCGGAGAGCCGCGCCAAGCGGAACGCCTTCCTGGCCACCCTGGTCGACGGCCTCGACGAGGACGAGTGGGCGAAGATCCGTGCCGCCGCCCCCGTCCTGGAGAAACTCGCACACCTGTAAGCAGCGCTCGCACGCGTCAGCGGCATCCACGAGGAGGCGACCCTTTTGAGTTCGGGACCCGGAGCAGACTCCGCCCCCGCACCTACCACCCACGACTCCCCGCCCACTCCCGATCCCGCCGGCACCGGCCGCCGGTCGTCGATGTTCAGCTCCCTCAGGATCAGGAACTACCGCCTGTTCTTCATGGGACAGGTCGTCTCCAACATCGGCACCTGGATGCAGCGCATCGCCCAGGACTGGCTGGTCCTCAGCCTCACCGGCTCCTCCACCGCCGTCGGCGTCACCACGGCCCTGCAGTTCCTGCCGATGCTCCTCTTCGGCCTCTACGGCGGCGTCCTGGTCGACCGGATGCGCAAGCGCCCCGCGCTGCTCTTCACGCAGGCGGCGATGGCCCTCACCGCGATCGCGCTGGCCGTCCTCACCCTCTCCGGACACGTCCACGTCTGGCACGTCTACCTCGCGGCCTTCGCCGTCGGCCTCGCCACGGTCGTCGACAACCCGGCCCGCCAGTCCTTCGTCTCCGAACTCGTCGGCCCCGGCCAGCTGCAGAACGCCGTCAGCCTGAACTCCGCGAACTTCCAGTCGGCCCGCCTGGTCGGCCCCGCCGTCGCCGGCCTGATGATCACCGGCGTGGGCACCGGCTACGCGTTCCTCGCCAACGGCCTGTCCTTCGTCGCGCCCGTCGTCGGGCTGCTGCTGATGCGCGCCCGCGAACTGCACGTCGTCGAGCGCGCCCCGCGGGCCAAGGGGCAGCTGCGCGAGGGCCTGCACTACGTCGCCGGGCGCCCCGACCTGATCTGGATCATCGTCCTGGTCGGGTTCGTCGGCACCTTCGGGTTCAACTTCCCCGTCTACCTCTCGGCCTTCGCGAACGACGTCTTCCGGGCCGGCGCGGGCTCCTACAGCCTCTTTAACACGCTGATGGCGATCGGTTCCCTCGTCGGGGCCCTGCTGGCGGCCCGGCGCGCCACCACCCGGATGCGGGTGCTGATCGCGGCGGCCGTGGCCTTCGGCACCATGGAGCTGGTCGCCGCGACGGCCCCCTCACTGTGGCTGTTCGCCCTGCTCATGGCGCCGATCGGGATGTTCGGCATGACCGTCAACGTCACCGCCAACACCAGCATCCAGATGACCACCGACCCGGCCATGCGGGGCCGCGTCATGGCCCTCTACATGATGGTCTTCCTCGGCGGCTCACCGGTGGGCGCGCCGATCGCCGGCTGGATCACGGACGCGTACGGCGTCCGGGCGGGCATGGCGGTGGGCGGCGCCGTCGCCGCCGCCGCCGCGATCACGGTCGGCCTGGTCCTGGCCCGGGTGGGCAACCTGCGGCTGTCGGTCGGCTGGCACCACGGGCACCCACGCGTCGCGTTCGTACCGCGCGAGCGGAAGGAACTCGCGGCGGTGGCGTAGGGGGCTTCCGGCGCGTGTGCGGGCGTCAGTCGCGGGGGAAGGCGTCGGTCCTGAGCGTGAGACCGACAACGGTGCCGGCGAGGTCGACGTCGTCTCCGAAGGAGACTCTCGTCTCGATCGCGTAGTCGCCGTCCTTGGGGTGGACGTAGAGACGGCAGGTGCCCTGGTAGGGGTCGGCGACGAGGTACACCGGGACCTCCGCCAGCGCGTACGCGGTCTTCTTGGGACCGTAGTCGTTGGCGGCCGTGCCCCGTGAGATGACCTCGGCGACGAATTCGACGTCCTCATGGCGCCAGCGGCCCTCGTCGTCCTTCATGGCCGACGCCCTGAGCATGGCGACGTCGGGGCAGAAGCCGTTCTGGTGGCCCGGAAAGTCGATGCGTACGTCCGAGAAGACCTTGACGTCCATCCCGAACCTGTCCTCGACGGCCCGTACGATCCGACGAATGATCTCCCAGTGGGTGTCGCGCTGCGGCGTCATGTGAACGTTGCCCCCGACGATCTCGACCCTGAATCCTTCGGGGACGGGCATCCGTTCAAGCCGCTCGAACCATTCGTCCAGGCGCTTGGTGTTGGCGTCGGCCATGGCGATCCTGTCGTCTACGACGGTCATCGTGGCGCTCCTCCCCGGCTGCTCCGTGGACGAGTGCAGCCGCGCGCTTCAACGATACGCACGGTGACCGGGACGCGCCCGGACGCGAGGGCCCGGCGGGCACACTGACCCCATGAGACTCTTCGCCGCCGTACTGCCCCCCGAGGACGTGGCCGACGAACTCGCCGTGCGGGTGGCCGAGTTGAGGAAGCTGCCCGGGGCGGCGGAACTGCGCTGGACCGGCCGCCCCGGCTGGCACTACACCCTCGCCTTCTACGGCGAGGTCGACGAGGACCTCGTCCCCGGCCTGTCGGCCCGTCTGGAGCGGGCCGCCCACCGCAGCGCCCGGTTCCCCCTGTCCGTGCGCGGCGGCGGCCAGTTCGGCCACGGCAAAGTGCTGTGGGCGGGCGCCGGGGGAGACCTCCCGGCCCTGCGGCTGCTGGCCGACCGGGCCGAGGCGGCGGCGCGCCGGGCGGGTGTGCCGATGGGGGAGCACCGGCGCTACCAGGCCCACCTGACGGTGGCCCGCAGCCGTGAGGCGGCCGACGTCCGCGCCTGCGTCGAGGCCCTCGGCGCGTTCGAGAGCAGGACCTGGACGGTGGCGGACCTCGCGCTGGTCCGCAGCGACCTGCCCGTGTCGGGCGCAGTGGGGGAGCAGCCCCGCTACGAGGTGGTCGCCCGCCGGCCGCTCGGTGCGGCCGGTTAGGCTCGAATACGTGGACCCGAAAACCCGAAACCGGATCATGGCCGGTGTGCTGGTGCTGTTGTTCGTCGTGGTGGCGGTGGCGGCGGCGGTCGGCAGGTAACCGCCGCGGCCACGCCCTGCCGGGTCACCGGCGCCACCGGTCCTACCAGGCGAAGGCCTCCGGCGAGGGCCCCGGGCCCGGGAAGATCTCGTCCAGCCCGCTCAGCAGTTCCTCGCTCAGCTCCAGCTCGACCGCGCGCAACGCCGAGTCGAGCTGCTGCGCGGTGCGCGGGCCGACGATCGGGCCGGTCACACCGGGCCGGGTGAGCAGCCAGGCCAGCGCGGCCTCGCCGGGCTCCAGACCGTGCTTCTCCAGCAGGTCCTCGTACGCCTGGATCCGGGCCCGCGCGGCGGGGTCGGCCAGGGTGTCGGCGGCCCGGCCGGAGGCGCGGCGACCGCCCTGGGTCTCCTTCTTGATGACCCCGCCGAGCAGGCCGCCCTGGAGCGGCGACCAGGGGATGACCCCGAGGCCGTACTCCTGCGCGGCCGGGATGACCTCCATCTCGGCGCGGCGTTCGGCCAGGTTGTAGAGGCACTGCTCGCTGACGAGGCCGATCGTGCCGCCGCGCCGGGCGGCGATCTCGTTGGCCTGCGCGATCTTGTAGCCGGGGAAGTTGGAGGAGCCGACGTAGAGGATCTTGCCCTGCCGGACGAGGGTGTCGATCGCCTGCCAGATCTCCTCGAAGGGGGTGCTCCGGTCGACGTGGTGGAACTGGTAGACGTCGATGTGGTCGGTCCGCAGCCGCTTCAGGCTCGCGTCGACGGCCCGCCGGATGTTGAGGGCGGAGAGCTTGTCGTGGTTGGGCCAGGCGTCGCCGTCGGCGGCCATGTTGCCGTAGACCTTCGTGGCGAGCACGACCTTGTCGCGCCGCTCGCCGCCCTGGGCGAACCAGTTGCCGATGATCTCCTCGGTGCGGCCCTTATTCTCGCCCCAGCCGTAGACGTTGGCCGTGTCGAAGAAGTTCAGCCCCGCCGCCAGCGCGGCGTCCATGATGGCGTGGCTGTCGGCTTCGTCGGTCAGCGGTCCGAAGTTCATGGTGCCGAGGACGAGTCGGCTGACCTTGAGTCCCGTGCGTCCGAGCTGCGTGTACTTCATGGTCCTCAAGCCAACGGCTTGAAGTGCGCTCTATGCAAGCGGGTTCGCGGGTCCGCTCAGCCGTGGTACGGCCCGCCCAGGCCCCACGCCTGGTACATCGTGTCCGCGAAGGCCGCCGCGATCCGGTGCTCGCCGCTCGCGTTGGGGTGGGTGCCGTCGTAGGTGTGGGTGAGCAGGTCGTACGGCTGCGGCGGCGAGGCCGGCAGCAGGGGGGAGCGCCGCTCGTCCAGGTCGGCGACCGCCTTCGCCAGCAGCTCGTTGAAGCGGGCGACCTGCGCGGCGAAGGCGGGCTCCGACTCGGCGCGGACGTTCGGGATCACCGGCAGCACCACCATCCGGATGCCCGGGTTCGCGGCGCGGGCCGCGGTGACGAAGGCGTGCACGTTCTCCGCGGTCTGCTCCGCGTCGGTGTAGAAGCCCAGGTCGATCAGGCCCAGGGAGACCAGCAGGACGTCCGCCCGGTGCGTGCGGACGGCCTCGCCGATCAGCGGGGCCATGTGCACCCAGCCCTCGCCCCAGCCCGCGAGGTGGGCGCGCGGGAAGTCGGGGTCGGCGTACGCGAGCGAGGTGGGGGCGTCCGTCGCCTTGTCGTGCAGGGTCTCGCGCGGGCCGACGAGGGCGAACGGACCGCCGTACGTCTCGCACAGGTGCCGCCACAGCCGGTAACGCCATGTGTGTTCGCCTGCGCTACCGATCGTCTGGGAGTCGCCGACGGGCATGAACCTGAGCATCCGCTCATGATGGACGATCAGCGCGGGAGGCGGGGTGTGAGGCCGGACACGCCCGCTGAACCACCGCCGGGGATGGCAGGCTTGGGCCATGCGTCGCTCCCTTGCGTTCCTTGCCGCCGGTCTCCTCACCGGCGTGCTCGCCGTGCCCGCAGCCGCCGCCGGCGGTGACGAGGGGTTCACCATCAAGGACCCGAAGATCACCGAGTCCAGTGGCCTCGCCGCCTCGCACCTGCACCCCGGGATCTACTGGACGCACAACGACAGCGACGACGGCCCCTACCTCTACGCCGTCGACAGCGCCACCGGGCGGACCGTCGCCACGATCACGCTGAGCGGCATCGGCACGCCCCGGGACGTCGAGGCCGTCTCCATCGGACCGGACGACCAGATCTACGTCGGTGACATCGGCGACAACCTCGGCGGCAGCTGGCCCTACGTGTGGGTGTACCGGCTGCCGGAGCCGAAGAAGCTCCGCGACCAGACGGTCAGGGCCACGCAGTACGTCGTGAAGTACTCCGACGGCGCCCGCGACGCCGAGTCCCTCGTGGTCGACCCGAAGTCGGGGCGCCTCTACATCATCGACAAGAACGAGAACGGCGGCCACCTCTACCGGGGCCCGGCGAACCTCTCCGCGTCCGGCGCGAACATCTTCAGGCCCGTCGCCGCCGTCGACCTGTGGGCCACCGACGCCGCCCTCTCGCCCGACGGCCGGCGGCTCGCCGTCCGTGGCTACTTCGGCGGCATCTGGTACGACTGGAACAAGGGGAAGATCAAGCGCGAGGGCCGGCTCGACGTGCCCCTGCAGCGGCAGGGCGAGTCCGTAACCTACTCCGCCGACGGCACGAAGCTGATGTACGGCACCGAGGGCACCGACAGTGCGGTGGCGGCCGAGGACGCGCCGGGCGGTGGAGGCTCCGAGTCCCCTTCTGGTGGCGGGAGTTCGAGCGCCTCCGGTGGGCAGGGCGGGGGCGGTACGAGCGGGAACGTCAAGGTCGGCGCCTTCGCCCTGGCCGTCGCGGCGGCCGTGATCTTCGGCTTCCGCCGGCTACGGCGGAGGTGAGCCGACCGGTCCGGCGGAGGTGAACCGACCGGTCCGGCGGAGGGGAGCCGGCCGGTCCGGCGGAGGGGAGCCGGCCGGTCCGGCGGAACGAGGTCTGCCGGATGGCTTGACGGGGTCATGCCCTGTCAGTTTCCTGGGGGATGCGTGGTGTGATGGGAGCGCTCCCATCGCGTTCCGGGCCCGCGCCTCCCCTCCCGAGAGGAAGCAGCGACATGTTCCGCAGCCTGCGAAGAGCGCTGTGCGCCGCCGCCGCGGTGCTCCTGTTACCGACGGCCGGTGCCCTCACGGCGCACGCCGAGACCACCGCGAACACCGCCGCGCCCGGTGCCGGGTACTGGCACACCAGCGGCCGCCAGATCCTGGACGCGGCCGGACAGCCGGTCCGGATCGCCGGGATCAACTGGTTCGGCTTCGAGACCGCCAACCACGTCGTCCACGGCCTCTGGTCCCGCGACTACAAGAGCATGATCGACCAGATGAGGTCGCTGGGCTACAACACCCTGCGGCTGCCCTACAGCGACGACATCTTCAAAAGCGGGACCGTCCCCGACAGCATCGACTTCTCCGGCGGAAAGAACGCCGATCTCCAGGGCCTGACCTCGCTCCAGGTCCTGGACAAGCTCGTCGGCTACGCCGGCCAGGACGGCCTGAAGGTCATCCTCGACCGGCACCGGCCCGACTCCGGCGGCCAGTCCGCGCTCTGGTACACCGCGGCCGTCCCCGAGTCGACCTGGATCGCCAACCTCAAGGCGATCGCGACCCGTTACCGGGGCCAGGACACCGTGGTGGGCATCGACCTGCACAACGAGCCGCACGATCCCGCCTGCTGGGGCTGCGGCGACCAGGCGACGGACTGGCGGCTCGCCGCGCAGCGGGCCGGCAACGCGGTGCTGTCCGCCAACTCCGACCTCCTGGTCTTCGTCGAGGGCGTGCAGACCTTCAACGGCGTCTCCGGCTGGTGGGGCGGCAACCTGATGGGCGTCGCCCAGTACCCAGTGCGGCTCGACGTGCCGAACCGGGTCGTGTACTCCGCCCACGACTACGCCACCAGCGTCGCCCAGCAGAGCTGGTTCAGTGATCCCACCTACCCGGCCAACCTGCCCGGCGTGTGGGACAAGTACTGGGGCTACATCTTCAAGCAGAACCTCGCACCCGTGTGGGTCGGCGAGTTCGGTACGACCCTCCAGTCGGCGGTCGACCAGAAGTGGCTGTCGGCGCTGGTGACCTATCTGCGCCCGACGTCGACGTACGGCGGCGACAGCTTCCACTGGACGTTCTGGTCGTGGAACCCCAACTCCGGTGACACCGGCGGCATCCTGAAGGACGACTGGTCGTCCGTGGACACGGTGAAGGACGGCTACCTGGCGAGCGTCAAGGCACCGGGCTTCCCCGGCACGGGCGGCGGCGGGGGAGACGGCGGCGGTGGCGGTACGGCGGCGTGCGGTGCCGCCTACACCGTCAGCAGCGACTGGGGCGGCGGCTTCAACGCCGAGGTGAAGGTGACCAACACCGGGACGACGGCGATCAGTTCCTGGAAGGTGACCTGGACCTGGAGCGGCGCCCAGAAGGTCACCAGCATGTGGAACGCCTCCTACACCCAGAGCGGTGCGAGCGTCACCGCGACGAACGCCGCCCACAACGGCGCCCTCGCGGCGGGCGGTTCGGCGAGCTTCGGCTTCGGGGGCGCACCCGGGGGCGCCGGGGTGCCGGCCGTGACCTGTACGGCGACATGAGGAGAGGCGCCCGGTCCCGGCCGGGCGCCTCGCGGGGCCGCACGGGGCGCCTTCAGCCGGTGGTGGCGGGGTGTTTCGGTGGCCGGTCGAGCGTCCGTGCGCATGATGACCCAGGCGCGGTAGGTGTTCTCGGGTGCCTGCTGGGCGAGGCTTCCCCAGCCCTTGGCCGAGGCAGCGTCCGTGAAGCGGACCTCCCAGTGTCCTTCCGGTGCCGGCGGTGCGGCGCGGTCGCCGCGACCCGCGCTCACGCAACGTCCTGCGGGTCCGGTACAGGCACGGGGCCGTAGTCCTCGTCGTGGTCCCGGGTCAGCGCGGCCAGCAGTTCGGGGTCGGAGTGGATTTCGGCCGTGTGCTGCCACGCGATCAGCATCTGGGCGACGGACGCGCTGTTGCCGACCGAGTCGGCGGCCCGCATGGTGTCGACCAGTTCCACGGCGAAGGTGTGGACGTCGGTCTCGGGAAGGAAGCGGACCCATGGAAACGCGTCCGGCAGTATGTCCAGGAGCAACTCCATGCTGCCGGGCTCCCTGCGCGCCAACGCGGTCAGTATCCGGGTGGCGGCCGACACCACGGTCTGGTCCTGCTCGGCCCGTGCCGCTGTGGTCAGGACCAGGTCCTCACCGTCTCTCCGGTGCAGCAGCAGCCGCGACGATTCCTTGAGTCGGGCGAGCGTCTGCTTGTTCTTGTTCACCAGCTCGGAGAAGTTCACGGCCGCGTTGTCGGGTGCCATGACTTTGAAACTACTTCGAAACTCCGCGGTCCGCCATCACCCGAATGAGGGGCCTCGTGCAGTACGTCTGGTCGTACGACGCCGGCGGAGGGGTTCCGGTGAAGGGCGATGCGCAGCTCGAAGGGGCGCCCGGTGCTTGTCGGGCGCCCCTCATCGTCGTACCGAAGGGGTCAGAGCTTCTCGATGACGTAGTCGACGCACTTCGTCAGGGCCTCGACGTCCGCCGGGTCGACCGCCGGGAACATCGCGACGCGGAGCTGGTTGCGGCCCAGCTTGCGGTAGGGCTCGGTGTCGACGACGCCGTTGGCGCGCAGCACCTTGGCGACGGCGGCCGCGTCGATCTCGTCGGCGAAGTCGATCGTGCCGATGACCTGCGAGCGCTTCGCCGGGTCGGTGACGAACGGGGTCGCGTACTTGGACTCGTCGGCCCAGCCGTAGAGGCGGGTCGAGGAGTCCTTGGTGCGGGCCGTCGACCAGGCGAGGCCGCCCTGGCCGTTGAACCACTCCAGCTGCTCGTTGAGGAGGAAGAGGGTGGCCAGCGCCGGGGTGTTGTACGTCTGGTTCTTGCGGGAGTTGTCGATCGCCGTGGGCAGGCTGAAGAACTCCGGGACGTGGCGGCCGGACGCGTGGAGGCGCTCGGCGCGCTCGATCGCTGCGGGCGAGAAGACGCCGATCCACAGGCCGCCGTCGGAGGCGAAGGACTTCTGCGGGGCGAAGTAGTAGACGTCGCTCTCGGCGATGTCGACCGGGAGGCCGCCGGCGCCGGAGGTGGCGTCCACGAGGACCAGGGAGCCCTCGTCGGCGCCGGCCACCCGCCTGACCGGGGCGGCGACACCGGTGGAGGTCTCGTTGTGGGTGAGGGCGTAGACGTCGACGCCCGCCTCGGCCGAGGGCTCGGGGTGCGTGCCCGGGTCGGACGCGATCACGGTGGGCTCGGCCAGCCACGGGGCGAGCTTGGCGGCCTTCGCGAACTTGGAGCTGAACTCGCCGAAGCTGAGGTGCTGCGACTTGTTCTCGATCAGGCCGTGGGTCGCCACGTCCCAGAAGGCGGTGGAGCCGCCGTTGCCGAGGACGACCTCGTAGCCCTCGGGGAGCTGGAACAGTTCGGCGATGCCCTCGCGCACCTTGCCGACCAGGTTCTTGACCGGCGCCTGGCGGTGAGAGGTGCCGAGGAGGGAGGTTCCGGTGGCGGCCAGGGCGTCCAGCGCCTGTGTCCGCACCTTGGAGGGGCCAGCGCCGAATCGACCGTCGGCGGGCTTGATGTCAGCGGGAATCCGGATCTCAGCCACGGGGGGAGCGTAGCGGCTGGGGGAAACCTGGTCGAAACGTAGTCCGTCGGGTGAGACGGCCGTCCACCTGCGCGTCGCCGTAGGCCATGGCCTGTGCACCTGCCCCGGGCGCCGCGTTCCTGGTTTCCTGGACGTATGACGGATCTTGAGGCCGAGCTGCGCGGGGCCGTCCGCGGTGACGTCCGCTTCGACGTCACCGCCCGCGCCCTGGTGACGATGGACGCGTCCAACTACCGGCGGGTCCCGCTCGGTGTCGTCGCCCCCCGGGACGCCGACGACGTGGCCGCCGTACTGGAGGTGTGCCGGTCGCACGGCGTGCCGGTGGTGCCGCGCGGCGGGGGAACGTCGATCGCGGGGCAGGCCACCGGCACGGGCGTGGTGCTGGACTTCACCCGGCACCTGAACCGTCTGGTGTCGCTCGACCCCGAAGCGCGGACGGCGGTCGTGCAGCCGGGGCTGGTCCTCGACCGGCTCCAGGAGGCCGCCGCCCCGCACGGGCTGCGCTTCGGACCGGACCCCTCCACGCACAGCCGCTGCACGCTCGGCGGGATGATCGGCAACAACGCGTGCGGCGCGCACTCGGTGGCGTGGGGGACCACGGCGGACAGCGTGCGGGAGCTGTCGGTGCTCACCGCGCGCGGTGAGCGGCTGCGCCTCGCGGCGGGGTGGGCGGGGGCCCCCGAGGGGCTGCGGGAGCTGGCGGACAGCGAGCGGGCCCGGCTGCGGACCGGCTTCCCCGAGCTGCCCCGCCGTATCTCCGGCTACGCGCTGGACGCCCTGCTGCCCGAGAAGGGCGCCGATGTCGCCCGGTCCTTCTGCGGTTCGGAGGGCACGCTGGGCGTGCTGACGGAAGCGGTCGTACGACTCGTCGAGGCGCCCTGCGCGCGGGCCCTCGCGGTACTGGCGTACGCCGACGAGAGCGCCGCCGCCGAGGCCGCGGCCGGGCTGCTGCCGCTCGGGCCGCTCACCGTGGAGGGCATGGCGGCGGACCTCGTGCCGGCCACCGCCGACCTCCCCCGGGGCGGTGCCTGGCTGTTCGTGGAGACGGGCGGCGGCACGGAGGCCGAGGCACGCGCGCGGGCGGAGGCGGTCGTCCGCGCGGCCGACGTCGTGGACGCGCGGGTGGTGACCGACCCGGCCGGGCAGCGCGTGCTGTGGCGGATCAGGGAGGACGCGAGCGGTACGGCGACACGGATGCCCGACGGCTGCGAGGCGTGGCCCGGCTGGGAGGACTGCGCGGTCCCGCCGGCCCGACTGGGCGCCTACCTGCGGGACTTCAGGGGCCTGCTGAGCGCTCACGGGCTGCGCGGGACGCCGTACGGGCACTTCGGGGACGGCTGCATCCACGTCCGGATCGACTTCGACCTGCTGACCCCCGCGGGCGTCGGCCGCTTCCGCCGGTTCTCCGAGGAGCTCGCCGACCTGGTGGTCGCGCACGGTGGCTCGCTGTCGGGGGAGCACGGGGACGGGCAGGCGCGGGCGGAGCTGCTGCCGCGCATGTACGGGCCCGAGCTGGTGGGGGTGTTCGAACGGGCCAAGGGCATCTGGGACCCCGACGACCTGCTCAACCCGGGCATGCTCGTGCGCCCCGCCCCGCTCGACACCCACCTCCGCTTCTCCGTCCTGCCGTCGGCACCCGTGGACGTCGCCTTCGGCTACCCGGCGGACGGCGGCGACTTCCCGGCCGCGGTCCGCCGCTGCGTGGGCGTCGCCAAGTGCTGTACGGCGTCCGGGGCCGGGACTTCCGTGATGTGCCCGTCGTTCCGGGCCACCGGCGAGGAGGAGCACTCCACGCGCGGGCGGGCCCGGCTGCTGCACGAGATGCTCGCGGGCGAGCTGGTGACCGACGGCTGGCGCTCCACGGAGGTCCGCGACGCGCTGGACCTGTGCCTGTCCTGCAAGGGCTGCCGGTCCGACTGCCCGGTCGGCGTCGACATGGCCACGTACAAGGCGGAGTTCCTGCACCACCACTACGCGGGCCGGCGCCGGCCCGCCGCCCACTACGCGATGGGGTGGCTGCCGGTGTGGCTGCGGGCGGTGGCCCGCACCCGCACGGCGGCGGTGGTCAACGCGCTCGCCTCCGTACGGCCCCTCGCGCGGATCGCGCGGCGGCTGGGCGGGATCGCGCCGCAGCGGGAGGTGCCGCGGCTGGCGACGGAGACGTTCAGCCGGTGGTGGGGGCGGCGGAAACCGGCACCCACCGCTGCCCCGGACGCCGCCACCCGCGACACCGCTGGCGCCGGTGACGTCCGGGCCGGCGGTGACCTGGTGATCCTCTGGCCGGACACCTTCACCGAGCACCTCTCGCCCGCCGTCGGCCGGGCGGCCGTACGCGTCCTGGAAGCGGCCGGGCTGCGGGTGGCGCTCCCGCCGACCCTGCGGCTGCGCGCGGCCCCGGTGGGCGACGGCCGGACGGTCGCCCTCGACCCCGTGTCGCTCCTGCGGGGGCGGGGGCGGGTCTGCTGCGGGCTGACGTACGTCTCCACGGGCCAGCTCGACCGCGCCCGCACCGTCATGCGCCGCACCCTCGACCTGATGGAACCGGTCCTCGACACCGCCGCCCCGGTCGTCGTCCTGGAGCCCAGCTGCGCCGCCGCCCTCCGCACGGATCTCCCGGAACTGCTGCACGACGACCCGCGCGCGGCCCGCCTGGCCGCCCGGGTCCTCACCTTCGCCGAGACCCTGCGGCGGCACGCCCCCGACTGGACCCCGCCCCGCCTCGACCGCCCGGTGGCCGGCCAGACCCACTGCCACCAGCACGCGGTCCTCGGCGACACCGCCGACCGCCGGCTGCGCGCCGCCGCCGGCCTGACCGGCGAACTCAGCGGCGGCTGCTGCGGTCTGGCCGGCGACTTCGGCTTCGGGAAAGGCCACTTCGAGGTGTCGCGGGCCTGCGCCGAGGAGCACCTGCTGCCCTCGGTGCGGGGCGCGGCAGACGGCACGGTGATCCTGGCGGACGGCTTCTCCTGCCGCACCCAGCTGGAGCAGCTGGCGGGTGTGCGGGGGCGGCACCTGGCGGAGGTGCTGGCGGACGGGCTCGGGCCCGAGAACCCGGTCCGTTGAGCAGGCGCTATCAGTCGGTTCTCAGGTTCGGAAAGCAACTCCCAGGTTTTCCAAGGGTATTCACAGCGCTATTTTGCCGTTTCTTGCGGTCGCCCCGATGGGAACCGTGTAACTTTCTCGGTGTCGGGAATTCCTCGGACCTACTGATGCGGTGCAATCGCATAGTGGGCATCACGCACAGTGCATCGCATGCAGTGCATCGCATATCGCACACCGCATATCGCAAGGAGTCGAAATGAGCTTCAAGAAGCTTGCCCCGCTGCCCCCGAAGCCCAAGTCGAAGCAGCTGCCGCCCCCGCCGAAGCCGAAGCCCAAGAAGCACCACGCCAAGCCGGTGCCCAAGCCGATCCCCGGCCACGACAGCTGACACGGCGCCGAGCGGGAGGGCCGATGGTGCACCGTCGGCCCTTTTCGCTTTCGCTTTTCCAGCTCCTGCATTTCTGGGTTCCTCGAATTCTGCCGGACTGTTCGTGACCTGAATCCGCGTTCACGTGAAAGGGCTGTGGAATGGATGACGACGGCGAGGGCGACGACGGCCTCGAACATGAAACCCCCACCATCCCGGCCCGTACCGCGTTCCACCGTTTCTGGCCCCTCACCAAGGGTCTGCGCGGCAGACTGGCCGCCGTCTGGCTGTGCACGGTGCTCGCCGCGCTCGCCGAGACCGAGGCCATCCTGCTCTTCGCCGAACTCACCGACCACGCCCTGCGGCAGGGCTCGCCGGCCGCGTTCTGGCGGCCGGCCGTGGAGTGGCTGGGCGTCGCGGTGGCCGGCGCGCTCGTCGCGTACACCGGCAACTCGCTGGCCGCCTGGCTCACCGAACGCTTCGTGATGCGGCTGCGCGAGCAGGTCTTCGACCACGTGCAGCAGTTGCCGCCGCACTTCTTCCAGCGCCACCGCCAGGGCGATCTGCTGTCCCGGCTCACCGGTGACATCGAGGCCATCGAGACGATGGTCGTGTCCGGCCTGGTGGGCGCGGCCTCCGCCGTCTTCAGCGCCCTCTTCTATGCGGCCGCCGCGGTCTGGCTGCGCTGGGAGCTGGCCGCCGCCACCTTCGTCCTCGCCCCGCTGTTCTGGCTCGCGGCCCGCCGCTTCTCGGGCTCCATCAAGTCCGTCGCGCGCGAGGGGCGTGTCGCCGACGGCGCGATCACCTCCGTCGTGGAGGAGTCCCTCGGCAACATCGTCCTCACCCAGGCGTATGACCGCCGGGACGCCGAGCGCCGGCGGCTGCACGAGGAGGCGAGCGCCTGGTTCCGGGCCTCCGTCCGCGCGACCCGGCTCAACGAGGCGTACGAGCAGCTCGTGCAGGTCATCGAGACGGTGTGCGTGCTCACCGTGATCGGCGTCGGCGCGTGGGAGATCTCCACCGGCCGCATGACCCTCGGCCAGCTCCTCGCCTTCGCCGCGTTCCTCGGCTACCTCTACCCGCCCGTACGGGGCCTGGCCCAGCTCGGGCTCACCGTCACCGCGGCCACCGCGGGCGCCGAGCGGCTGATCGAGATCCTCGACGTACGGCCCTCGGTCGGCGACCCCCGGCACGCCTCCGACACCGGCCGGCCGGACGGCCTGGTCGAGGTACGGGACGTCTCCTTCCGCTACCCGGGCGCGGACACCGCCGCCCTGGAGGGCCTGTCCTTCGCCGTCAGCCCCGGCGAGCTGGTGATCGTCACCGGCCCGAGCGGCGCGGGCAAGTCCACGGTCTCCAAACTCCTGCTCCGCTTCTACGATCCCGACGCCGGCGCGGTCACCCTCGACGGCGTGCCGCTGCGGGACTTCCCGCTGGCCCGGCTGCGGGAGTACGTCACGCTGCTGCCCCAGGAGACGCTGGTCCTGCACGACACGGTCCGCGCGAACATCGCCTGCGGCCGGGCCGGCGCGAGCGACCAGGCGATCGAGGACGCGGCGCGGGCCGCGGACGCGCACGAGTTCATCATGCGGCTGCCCGACCGCTACGACACCCGGATCGACCCCAACTCGGCCCGTCTGTCCGGCGGTCAGCTCCAGCGCCTCGCGATCGCCCGCGCCATCCTGCGGGACGCGCCCGTCCTCGTCCTCGACGAACCGACGACCGGCCTCGACGCGATGGCCGCCCGCCGGGTGGTGAAACCGCTGCGCCGGCTGATGGCCGGCCGTACGACGATCATGATCACCCATGACCTGAACCTCGCCCCCGACGCCGACCGCATCCTGGTCGTCGACCGGGGCCGCATCGTCGAGACCGGCCGCCACGACGAACTCCTCGCACGGGCGGGCGCGTATGCCCGGCTGCACCGCTCCCAGAACAACGCGGCCATGGACACGGGGGAGCTGCGCCTGCCGCTGTTCACGGAGGGCGGGCAGTGGCCCGCGCCTGCGCCTGTTCCCGCGCCGGGCCATGCGTCTGCGTCTGCTTTGGCCTCCGCTCTCGCGCAGGGTTGGCAGCGGGGGGCCGCTCCGGTGGAGGACTGGCAGCAAGGGGCCCTTCCGGTTCCGGTGGAGGGCTGGGGTCAGCAGCCGGTGCCGGTGGAGGACCGGGTACAGCCGCCACCCGGTCCGGTGGAGGGCTGGGAGCACCCGGTGGGGAACTGGGAGTACCAGGCTGTTCCGGTGGGGGATTGGGTGCAGCGGCACCCTGGCGACCACCCTGCCGCCCACCCCGACGGTCGCCCGCTGTTCCGCGACGAGGTGCCGACGAGCCCCTGGGACGGAACCTGACCGGAGGCGAGACGGGGACAGTGGCAAAAAGGGTTCACACACCTGACGAAGTCCATTACCGTGGACTGAGTCGTACAGTGAGATGAACGAACCCGTGCCGAGTCCCCGGAAGGTCCCGTGAGTACCCCCAGCGCCATCCCGACGGCCGCCCCCGCGACTGCCCCCTCCGGAGCCCCACGGCGCCGGGGTGCCCTCGGACCGGTGGGACTGGTGCTCGCCGGCGGGGTCTCCGTGCAGTTCGGCGGCGCGCTCGCCGTGACCCTGATGCCACGGACCGGTGCGCTGGGCGTGGTGACCCTGCGCCTGCTGGCCGCCGCGATCGTGCTGATGGTGGTCTGCCGGCCCCGGCTGCGCGGCCACGCCCGCGCCGACTGGGCGACCGTCGTCGTCTTCGGCGCCACGATGGCCGCGATGAACGGCCTGTTCTACCAGTCCATCGCCCGCATCCCGCTCGGCGCCGCCGTCACCCTGGAGGTGCTCGGCCCGCTGGCGCTCTCGGTTCTGGCCTCCCGGCGCGCGGTCAACGCGGTGTGGGCCGGACTGGCGCTCGCCGGTGTCTTCCTTCTCGGCGGCGGAGGCTTCAGCGACCTCGACCCCATAGGTGTCGCCTTCGCCCTGGGCGCCGGCGCCATGTGGGCGACGTACATCGTCTTCAGTGCGCGCACGGGCCGCCGCTTCCCGCAGGCCGACGGACTCGCGCTGGCCATGGCGGTGGCGGCCCTGCTCTTCCTGCCGCTGGGCCTGGTGGAGTCGGGCTCCAGGCTGTTCGACCCGACGACGCTCGCGCTGGGCTCGGCGGTGGCGGTGCTGTCGTCCGTCCTGCCCTACACGCTGGAACTCCTCGCCCTGCGCCGGCTCCCCGCCTCCACCTTCGCCATCCTCATGAGCCTGGAACCGGCGATCGCCGCGACCGCCGGCTTCCTCATCCTGGACCAGTCCCTCACCACCCTCCAGTCCCTGGCGATCGCCCTGGTCATCACCGCCAGCATGGGCGCGGTCCGCACCCAGGTGGGGCGGAGGCGGGCGAAGGCGACGGAAAGCCTGACGGACCTGGCGGACCACTGACGCACCGGACGGCTGACGCACCGGACCGCTGACCGACCGGACCGCTGACCGACCGGATCGCCGACGCAACCGGACCAGTGACGCACCGGACGGCTGACCGACGGACCGCTGACCGACCGGACCGCTGACCGACCGGATCGCCGACGCAACCGGACCACCGACGCACCGGACGGCTGACCGACGGACCGCTGACCGACCGGACGGCTGACCGACCGGATCGCCGACGCAACCGGACCACCGACACACCGGACGGCTGACGCACCGGACCGCTGACCGACCGGACCGTCGACGCAACCGGACCACCGACGCACCGGACGGCTGACCGATCGGACCGCCGACGCAACCGGACCACTGACGCGGAGCCCGCCGACGTGCGGGTGCGCCGGTGCGGAGGATCGCCGCGACGACCCGGCCCGAAATTCATGCAAGCACGCTTGATTGTTTCCTCCGCCGCTGCCATGCTCCCCCCATCGCCCCGCACACCGCCGTGCCCCGAGGGAGCGCACCGTGTCCGATCCGACGCCCGTGTTCGACGATCTGCGCGAGGAGAGCGAGGGACTGGACCGGCTCGTGGCCGGGCTGAGTTCCGAGCAGTGGTCCCTCGCCACCCCCGCGCCCGGCTGGAGCATCGCCCACCAGATCGCCCATCTCGTCTGGACCGACCGTTCCGCGCTGCTCGCCGTCACCGACGAGGACGGGTTCCGCGGGATGGTCGAGAAGGCGCTCGCCGCCCCGGACTCGTTCGTCGACGAGGGGGCCGAGGAGGGCGCCCGGCTGTCGCCCGCGGAGCTGCTGGTGCGCTGGCGGGCCGGCCGTAACGCCCTGGACCAGGCCCTGCGCGCGGTCCCACCCGGCGCCCGCTTCCCCTGGTACGGGCCGCCCATGTCGGCCGCCTCCATGGCCACGGGCCGTCTCATGGAGACCTGGGCCCACGGTCAGGACGTGGCGGACACACTGCACGTGGTCCGCGCCCCTACGGACCGTCTCCGGCATGTGGTCCGCATCGGGGTGCGGGCCCGGGACTTCGCCTTCCTCGTGCACGGGCTCACCGCGCCGGCCGAGGAGTTCCGCGTCGAACTCACCGGTCCCTCGGGGGACGTGTGGGCGTACGGCCCCGAGGGCGCCGCCCAGCGTGTCACCGGCTCCGCCGTCGACTTCTGTCTCCTGGCCACCCAGCGGGCCCACCGCGCCGACCTCGCCCTGCGCGCCGTCGGCGCCGACGCCGATCACTGGCTGGACATCGCTCAGGCCTTCGCGGGCCCGCCCGGCGCGGGCCGCCCGCCGAAGGAGGCCGGCCGGTGACCCTCCGCATAGGCAACGCCTCCGGCTTCTACGGCGACCGCTTCGACGCGATGCGCGAGATGCTGACCGGCGGCGAGCTGGACGTCCTGACCGGCGACTACCTCGCCGAGCTGACCATGCTCATCCTGGGCCGCGACCGCCTGAAGGACCCCGGCGCCGGATACGCCCGCACCTTCCTGCGGCAGCTGGAGGAGTGCCTTGGCCTGGCGCACGAGCGGGGCGTACGGATCGTCACCAACGCCGGCGGTCTCAACCCCGCCGGACTCGCCGGCGCCGTACGGGAGCTGGCCGCCCGGCTCGGCATCCCCGTCCGGGTCGCGCACGTCGAGGGCGACGACCTGACCGGCGCCCACCCCGGCAGCCTCGCCGCGCACGCCTACCTCGGCGGCCACGGCATCGCGGCCTGTCTGAGGGCGGGCGCCGAGGTGGTGATCACCGGGCGGGTCACGGACGCCGCCCTGGTCAGCGGCCCGGCGGCGGCCCACTTCGGCTGGCGGCCCGACGCGTACGACCGGCTCGCGGGCGCCGTCGTCGCCGGGCACGTCCTGGAGTGCGGGGCACAGGCGACGGGCGGCAACTACGCGTTCTTCGCCGGCCAGCAACCAGGGCGCCTGAAGCGCCCCGGCTTCCCGCTCGCCGAACTCCACGAGGACGGCACCGCCGTCATCACCAAGCACCCCGGCACGGGCGGCCTGGTCGACGTCGGCACGGTGACGGCGCAGCTGCTGTACGAGACCGGGGGCGCCCGGTACGCCGGCCCCGACGTCACCGCCCGCCTCGACACCGTGCGCCTCACCCAGGACGGCCCCGACCGGGTGCGGATCGAGGGCGTACGGGGAGAGGCCCCGCCGCCGGAGCTCAAGGTCGGCCGCAACCGGCTCGGCGGCTTCCGCAACGAGGTCACCTTCGTGCTGACCGGCCTCGACATCGAGGCGAAGGCCGCGCTCGTCCGGGCCCAGATGACGGACGCGCTCGCCACGTCGCCGCCCGCGCGGGCGCGGTGGGACCTCGTGCGCACCGACCGGCCCGACGCCCCGACCGAGGAGACCGCGAGCGCCCTGCTGCGGCTCGTCGTGCGGGACCGGGACCCGGAAGCGGTGGGACGGACGTTCACCGGGGCCGCCGTGGAACTCGCGCTGGCCAGCTACCCCGGCTTCCATGTGCTGGCGCCACCTGGAAAGGGCGCACCCTATGGAGTCTTCGAGGATGTGTACGTCCCCCATGGGGCCGTCGACCATGTGGCCGTCCTCCACGACGGACGCCGGGTCCCCGTGTCCCCGGCCCAGGACACCCTCGTACTGGAACAAGCGCCGCAGCCACCCCTGCCCGAGCCGCCCGCGCCGGCGACGGCGACCCGCAGGGCCCCGCTCGGCCGGGTCGCCGGTGCCCGCAGCGGCGACAAGGGCGGCAACGCCAACGTCGGGGTGTGGGCCCCCGCGGACGACGCCTGGCGGTGGCTCGCCCACACCCTGACCGTCGACGTGCTCCGCGAACTCCTGCCGGAGACAGCCGAGTTGCCGGTCACCCGGCACGTCCTGCCGAACCTCCGCGCCCTGAACTTCGTCGTCGAGGGCATCCTCGGCGAGGGCGTCGCCGCCCAGCACCGTTTCGATCCGCAGGCCAAGGCCCTCGGCGAATGGCTGCGCTCCCGCCACCTGGACATTCCGGAGGCTCTCCTGTGACGGTCATCGCGTCCGCCCTCGACATCGGCGGCCCCGACCACCGCGCGAACCGCGACACCATGCTCGCCCGGCTCGCCGACCTCGACACCGAACACGCCAAGGCCCTCGCGGGCGGCGGCGAGAAGTACGTCGAGCGCCACCGCGCGCGCGGCAAGCTCCTCGTCCGCGAGCGCATCGAACTCCTCCTCGACCCCGACACGCCGTTCCTGGAGCTGTCCCCGCTGGCGGCCTGGGGCAGCGACTACGCGGTGGGCGCCTCCCTCGTCACCGGCATCGGGGTCGTCGAGGGCGTGGAGTGCCTGATCACCGCCAACGACCCGACCGTGCGCGGCGGCGCCAGCAACCCGTGGAGCCTGAAGAAGGCGCTGCGGGCCAACGACATCGCGCTCGCCAACCGGCTGCCCTGCATCAGCCTCGTCGAGTCCGGCGGGGCCGACCTGCCCTCGCAGAAGGAGATCTTCATCCCGGGCGGCGCCGTCTTCCGCGACCTGACCCGGCTGTCCGCCGCCGGCATCCCGACCGTCGCCGTCGTCTTCGGGAACTCCACCGCGGGCGGCGCCTACGTCCCCGGCATGTCCGACCACGTGATCATGGTCAGGGAGCGGGCGAAGGTGTTCCTCGGCGGGCCGCCGCTGGTGAAGATGGCCACCGGTGAGGAGAGCGACGACGAGTCGCTCGGCGGCGCCGAGATGCACGCGCGCGTGTCCGGCCTCGCGGACCACTTCGCCGTGGACGAGGCGGACGCCCTGCGCCAGGCCCGGCGGGTGGTCGCCCGCCTCAACCACCGCAAGGCGTACCCCGATCCGGGCCCGGCGGCGCCCCCGAAGTACGACGCGGAGGAACTGCTCGGCATCGTCCCCGGGGACCTGAGGACGCCCTTCGACCCGCGCGAGGTGATCGCCCGGATCGTCGACGCCTCCGACTTCGACGAGTTCAAGCCGCTGTACGGCGCAAGCCTCGCCACCGGCTGGGCCACCCTCCACGGCTATCCGGTCGGCATCCTCGCCAACGCCCAGGGCGTCCTGTTCAGCCAGGAGTCGCAGAAGGCCGCACAGTTCATCCAGCTCGCCAACCAGCGCGACATCCCCCTGCTGTTCCTGCACAACACCACCGGCTACATGGTCGGCAAGGAGTACGAGCAGGGCGGCATCATCAAACACGGCGCGATGATGATCAACGCGGTGAGCAACAGCCGCGTCCCGCACCTGTCCGTCCTCCTGGGCGCCTCCTACGGCGCCGGGCACTACGGCATGTGCGGCCGCGCCTACGACCCCCGCTTCCTGTTCGCCTGGCCGAGCGCCAAGTCCGCCGTCATGGGCCCGCAGCAGCTCGCCGGCGTCCTCTCGATCGTCGCCCGGCAGTCGGCGTCCGCGAAGGGCCGCCCCTACGACGAGGACGCGGACGCCGCCCTGCGCGCCATGGTGGAGCAGCAGATCGAGTCCGAGTCCCTGCCGATGTTCCTGTCCGGGCGGCTGTACGACGACGGCGTCATCGACCCGCGCGACACCCGTACCGTCCTCGGCCTGTGCCTGTCCGCCATCCACACGGCGCCCTACGAGGGTGCGCGCGGTGGCTTCGGCGTCTTCCGGATGTGAGGGACTCACGTTGATCACCACCGTCCTCGTCGCCAACCGGGGCGAGATCGCCTGCCGGATCTTCCGCACCTGCCGCGAACTGGGCATCCGTACCGTCGCCGTGCACTCCGACGCCGACGAGAACGCGCTGCACACGCGGGAGGCGGACGCGGCCGTACGACTGCCGGGAGCGTCGCCCGCCGAGACGTACCTGCGCGCCGACCTCATCGTGAAGGCGGCCGTCGCCGCCGGCGCGGACGCGGTCCACCCCGGCTACGGCTTCCTGTCCGAGAACGCCGGCTTCGCGCGCGCCGTCACGGACGCCGGCCTCGTGTGGATCGGGCCGCCGCCCAAGGCCATCGAGGCGATGGCGTCCAAGACACGCGCCAAGGAACTGATGGGCCTGGCCCCCCTCACCGAGGTCACCGAGGCCGACCTGCCGGTCCTGGTGAAGGCGGCCGCGGGCGGCGGCGGACGCGGCATGCGGGTCGTCCGCGAACTCGCCGCCCTGGACGGCGAACTGGCCGCCGCGCGCGCCGAGGCGACGAGCGCCTTCGGCGACGGGGAGGTCTTCGTCGAGCCCTACCTGGAGGACGGCCGCCACGTCGAGGTGCAGATCCTCGCCGACACGCACGGCACGGTCTGGGCCCTCGGCACCCGCGACTGCTCCCTCCAGCGACGCCACCAGAAGGTGATCGAGGAGGCTCCCGCACCCGGCCTGACACCCGAACTCACCGAGGAACTCCACGCGATGGCCGTACGGGCCGCGAGCGCCGTCGCCTACGAGGGCGCCGGCACCGTCGAGTTCCTCGTCTCCGCCGACGGCAGGGCCCACTTCCTGGAGATGAACACCCGCCTCCAGGTCGAACACCCCGTCACGGAAGCCGTGTTCGGCATCGACCTGGTCGCCGCCCAGATCCGGGTCGCCGAGGGCCACGCCCTGGACAGCGAACCACCGCCCGCCCGGGGCCACGCCGTCGAGGCCCGCCTCTACGCCGAGGACCCCGCGAACGCGTGGACCCCGCAGACCGGCACCCTGCACCGGCTCGCCGTCCCGGACGTCCGCCTCGACACCGGCTACACGGACGGCGACACCATCGGCGTCCACTACGACCCGATGCTCGCCAAGGCCGTCGCCCACGCCCCCACCCGCGCGGAGGCCCTGCGCAGGCTCGCGACCGCCCTCGAACGGGCCGCCGTGCACGGCCCGCCCACCAACCGCGACCTCCTCGTCCGCTCCCTGCGGCACGAGGAGTTCACCACCGCCCGCATGGACACCGGCTTCTACGACCGCCACCTCGCGGAGCTGACCGCCCCCGCCCCCGACCCGTACGCCCCGACCGCCGCCGCGCTCGCCGACGCCCACGGCCGCTCCCGGTTCGGCGGCTGGCGCAACCTGCCGTCCGCCCCGCAGACCAGGCGCTACGTCATGGCCGGCGAGGAACACGAGGTCCGCTACCGCCACACCCGCGCCGGCCTGAGCGTCGACGGGGCCCGGGTCGTGCACGCCGACGCCCGTCTGGTCGTCCTCGAAGTGGACGGCGTGCAACGCGGGTTCGAGGTGGCGCGGTACGGCGACGACCAGGTGTACGTCAACGCCACCGCCCTCACCGCCCTGCCCCGCTTCCCCGACCCGGCCGCCCAGCACGCCCCCGGCTCCCTGCTGGCCCCCATGCCCGGCACGGTCGTCAGGATCGCCGACGGCCTGGCCGCGGGAGCCGCCGTACAGGCCGGGGACCCCCTGATCTGGCTGGAGGCGATGAAGATGGAACACCGGATCACCGCCCCCGCCACCGGCACCCTGAGCGCCCTGCACGCCGCCCCCGGCCAACAGGTCGAGGTCGGCATGCTGCTGGCGGTCGTACAAGCCACGTAGAAACAAACGGACTTGCGCGGCCGGCCGCGACGCACCCGCACACCCCGGACGTCCCGACCCTCCCCCCGAGGAGCCCCATGACCACCCTCGTCGAAACCGAAGAGCACAAGGCCCTGCGCGCCGCCGTGTCCGCCCTCGGCAACCGTTACGGCCGCGACTACATGGCCAAGGTCATCGCCGACGGCCGCCACCCCGACGAACTCTGGTCGGAGGCGGCCAAGCTCGGCTACCTCGGCGTCAACCTCCCCGAGGAGTACGGCGGTGGCGGCGGCGGCATCGCCGAACTGTCCATCGTCCTGGAGGAACTCGGCGCGGCCGGCTGCCCCCTGCTGATGCTGGTCGTCTCACCCGCCATCTGCGGCACCGTCATCGCCCGCTTCGGCACCGAGGCACAAAAACGCGCCTGGCTCCCCGGCCTCGCCGACGGCACCCGCACCATGGCCTTCGGCATCACCGAACCCGACGCCGGCTCCAACAGCCACCGCATCACCACCACCGCCCGCCGCGACCCGGACAGCGGGGACTGGCTGCTCACCGGCCGCAAGGTGTACATCTCCGGCGTCGACATCGCCGACGCGACCCTCATCGTCGGCCGCACCGAGGACGCCCGCACCGGCCGCCTCAAGCCCTGCCTGTTCATCGTCCCGCGCGACGCCGACGGATTCCTCCGGCGCCCCATCGACATGGAACTGCACGGCGCCGAGAAGCAGTTCGAGCTGACCCTCGACGACGTACGGCTGCCCGCAGACGCCCTCGTCGGCGACGAGGACGCCGGCCTCCTGCAGCTCTTCGCCGGCCTCAACCCCGAACGCGTCATGACCGCCGCGTTCGCGATCGGCATGGGACGCTACGCGCTCTCCCGCGCCGTCCGCTACGCCCGCGAACGCACTGTCTGGAACGCCCCCATCGGCTCCCACCAGGCCATCGCCCACCCGCTCGCCCAGGCCCACATCGACCTCGAACTCGCCCGCCTGATGACGCAGAAGGCCGCCCACCTCTACGACGCCGGCGACGACGCGGGCGCCGGCGAGGCCGCCAACATGGCCAAGTACGCCGCCGGAGAGGCCTGTGTGAAGGCCGTCGACCAGTCCGTGCACACCCTCGGCGGAAACGGACTCACCCGCGAGTACGGACTCGCCTCCCTGATAACGGCCTCCCGAGTGGCTCGTATCGCACCGGTCAGCCGGGAGATGATTCTCAACTACGTCTCCCACCAGACCCTGGGCCTGCCCAAGTCGTACTGATCAGCACACCGCCGTGCCAGTCGCGCCAGGAGGAACCGTGTTCCGCAGCGAGTACGCAGACGTCACCCCCGTCGACCTGCCCATCCACGAAGCGGTACTCGGCCGGGCCGCCGAGTTCGGTGACGCGCCCGCCCTCATCGACGGCACCGACGGAACCACCCTCACCTACGACCAACTCGACCGCTTCCACCGCCGGATCGCGGCGGCACTCGCCGAAGCGGGCGTCCGCAAGGGGGACGTCCTCGCCCTGCACAGCCCCAACACGGTCGCCTTCCCGCCCGCGTTCTACGCCGCCACCCGCGCCGGCGCCTCCGTCACCACCGTGCATCCGCTCGCCACCGCCGAGGAGTTCGCCAAACAACTCCACGACTCCGCGGCCCGCTGGATCGTCACCGTCTCCCCGCTCCTGGAGACCGCGCGCCGGGCCGCCGAACTGGCCGGCGGCGTCCAGGAGATCTTCGTCTGCGACAGCGCCCCCGGACACCGCTCCCTCATCGACATGCTGGCCTCGACGGCCCCCGAACCACAGGTCGCCGTCGACCCCGCCGAGGACGTGGCCGCCCTCCCGTACTCCTCGGGCACCACCGGCACCGCCAAGGGCGTCATGCTCACCCACCGGCAGATCGCCACCAACCTCGCCCAGCTCGAACAGATCATGTCCGCGGGCCCCGGCGACCGCATCCTCGCCGTCCTGCCCTTCTTCCACGACAGTGGCTCTAAAGGACAGCAAGGAACCCGCAGGTCATGCGGACAGAGAACGGCCCCGGTACCTCACGGTAGGTACCGGAGCCGTTCTCTCAGGGGACCGCGCCGCCCCCGCGGGGGATCAGGGGCGGCGCGGCCGATCAAGGAGAAAGGGCGTGCGTGCCCGTCGGGTGCCCTTTCTCGCGGTGCGTGGCCCATGTCCCTGCGGCGGCGGTGAGAGCGGCCCTATGGGGCATTGGGCGCGTGCGTTCCCAGTCTTCCCACGCGGCGTAGACGGTGCGCGCGAACGTGGTGACGGTGACGGGGTCGGCCGCACGGTACGCGGGAACCTGCCGGGCGATCGTCTCGGCCTCTTTGGGTGTGTGGCCGGCGGAGATCAGCCGGGGCACCGTGAGCGCCGTGTCGGCCCACGCCGGCGCAGGGCAGGAAAGGGCCCAGTCCAGTAGCAGTAGCTCGCCGCTCTGGGTCATCAGCATGTTGTGCGGGGACATATCCGTGTGGGCGAGTCCTCGGCCCTGCAATCCGGGCGGTACGTCCTCGGGCAGGAACTCAGTCCACCGTGTGTGAAGCGGCCTCTTGTTCAGTTCCTCGGGCCATGCCGTCTGGGAGACGACGGTAAGCGTGCGCAGCAGGGGGGCGAGATCGTCGGACCCCGGAGTCAGGTCAGGGTGCCGACCCTCGATGTACTCGTACCCGTAGAGCGTCCACCCGCCGGCGTCGGCCTCCCACAGCACGCGGGGCGCGAGGGGTGCGCATTGGGTGACCCGCGACTCGTGGCGATACACCCATGCCTGCGGGTCGTCGTGCCGAGTGCCCTTGACGAACGCTCGCCCCGCTGGTGTGTGGACGGTGCAGGCGAGTCGGGACATCACGCCGTGCGGCGCGGTCTCGGCCGTCTCGACGGGGCCTGTGTGCCGCTCGACGGCGGCCCGGGTCGGTGCCGGCAGGTCGTGCCATTCGATGCGGTTCACCCGCGGTCTCCTGCGTTTGTCGAGCGAAAACGGGGTCGGCCCCCGGCCTGGCCACAGCGTGGCACAGACCGAGGACCGACAGGGGGGAACTACTTCGGGTGGTTCGGGCTGTCCGAACAGTTCGCGTGGCACTGCGAGCAGTCGGCGAGGTCCAGCTCGGGCCAGAACTCCATGTCGATCTCGTACCCGGCGAGGGTGATCGAGTCGACGGTCAGCGCGCGCAGGGCCTTGCCGCCGCCGTGCTCCTCCTTGTCGAGGAATCCGGGCTGGTGGTGCAGGAAACGGCCGAACCGCTGCTCGCAGAACTCGGCGTACGCCTTGGTGTGGAGCAGGAAGGCGTGCCAGAAGTCATCGACGAGCGGCGAGGGGCTGAGCGGCCGGTCGGCGTAGTCGCACGCGGCCAGGAAGGCGAGCATCTGGCCGACGCCGCGGTCTGCCTTCTCCTCGGTCAGTTGGGGGAACTTGGCGCGCATGTTGTCGACCAGGGTTTCGCGCATTTCGGTGCTGATCAGGCTGCGCGCATCGGTCGGGATGCGCTTCTGTGCGGTGGTCACGTTCCGTGCCTCCTTATGTTGGGTGGTGCTTCGAACGTGGTGGTGCACATCGCGGCGGGCCCCCGTTCGGCAACCTCGACCGCGGTGGAGTCCCCCGCCCGCCCGGAAGGGACGTGCATCGTCCGGACGGGCGGGGAGTCTGTTTCCGCGCAGGGCGGTGATCTACAGCGCCGCGTATGCGGCCACGGGCTGGCACCCGACCCCCGCCGGGGAGGGGAGACACCCGGCGGGGGGCGGGAACTTTGGGGGGCGTCGTACGGGTACGGGGGCCGCGATCAGGGAGTACCGTGCATCGCTGTCTGTGACGGTGAGGTGGTACGAGACGCGCGCGGCGAGCTTCTGAAGTGCGTCCGCGTACTTGGCGGGGTCTCTGACCCACGTACGCAGGATGTCGGCGGCGTGTGTGTCACCTGTGAAGACGAGCGGAGCGGCGTGCAGCCAGGGGGCGAACGGATCCGGGTCAAGACGCTGGGCGAGTCGCTCGGCCTGGCCTTTGAGCCATCGTGCGGCGAGGCGGGGCGAACTGGCGTTGTGAGCGGCGAGGACGACCGCGCGCTTGTCGTTGAGAGTCGTTGCGAGAGCTTCGCACCGGTAGCCGACAGAACGGGGCGCGGTCGGGGCATAGGAGGATGCGCGTAACGGCCCAGGTCTGCGGCCTGCGACGTGACGTCCGCTCACAGCTTGCCCCCGCGGTCCTTGTCACGTAGCGCAAGGATGCGCCCAACCTGGTAGTGGTACAGCTCCAGTTGGGACGGATCGAGCGTGAGCAGGGACTCGGCGGTGCCGCCGTCGTCGTAGTGGACGGTGACCGGCAGGCCGCCGTGCTGGGCGCGGGCGTCGTACGTCACGTCGCGTTTCAGCGGCGTGATGTGCGTGACGTGGGGTTGTACGGGGCGCAGGGTGGTGCCGTCGTTGGGCGCCGACCACTTGTCGCCACCGCCGGCCGGGCAGAGGTGGTACGTGTTCCTGCCGTCGGCCGGTAACGCGATGACGACGCCGATTTCCCCGCCCCTCGATGTATCCCGAGCGAGGTCGCCGAGTCGTGGGTAGAAGGGAGCGGCAGTGCCCAACTCGCCGCCTTGCGAAGGCAGATGGGGGGTTCCTCGTCGACTCATGGCCCTGAAGCTAAGGGGGCGTCAGGTGCCCAATATGAATCAGAGGAATATCGTGCTCATCCGTCGAGGTGGAAACGGTTGGACATGCGGCGCAGTTTCTCGCGCGTTGCTGTGCGCTCGGCGTAGACGATGCTGCGCAGCGTCGAGCGGGCGATCGGATGGTTGCGAATCAGCTGAGGGGCGATGCGTTCGGCTGTCTCCAGCTCGGACAGTGCCTTGTCTCGGTTGCCGTCCCACAGCCACGCTCGGGCTAGATCCATGTGGTGGTGTCCCTGTCGGGACTTCGGCAGAGCCTCGATCACCTCGGGGTCAGTGCGGCGGTTTATGATCAGTGCCTCCCCCTGCTGTCCCAACTCAAGGGCGACGCTGATCGCGTGGATGTGTACGTTGCCCGGTGAGAACGTCAGGGAATGCCGATCATACGTAGGGGCGCCCGTTTGTTGGGCGATGCGCTTCGCTGCGGCCTTTGCGTGACCGATGCGTTCTTTGGCTTCTGCCTTGCTTCCGCCCCGTGCTGCGGACACTGCCGCGCGCAGTTGCAGCGATCCCCATGCGCGAACGGCGAGCGGGTCGCCGCGGTCGTAGTCGCGCTGAACGGTGTGAATGGCCTTGTCTGACAGGCTGATTGCGTCGGCCCAATCGGCGGTTGCCCACATGTCCCAAACGCGCATCCAGTCGGCTACGGCTGGCATCACGGAGTCGCCGGACAGAGCGGCGGACCATGCTGCCCGTTCGCATGCCATGGCGATTAGCTCGGGGTGGCCCAGGGCGTGTGCGGCGGTGTGCGCGAACTTGCAGCACACAGCGTAGATAGCGAACGCTTCCTCGCGCTCGTGGCCGGTGGACACTTCGGCCAGTGCGCGGGTTTCCCGGAACAGGTCGGGTAGAACCTGCATGATCGCTACGTTGGCCGCGGCATCGCGTAGGCGGTGTAGTCGGGTCGCCTCTTGCCACAGTTGGTTGGACGAGCGGGGAGTGCCCTCGAAGACTGGCGCGAGGTCGTACCGTCGCAACTCGCGAAGGATGGACGACGCGGCCACCTGCCATTGGTTCTCGGTGGGTGAGCTGTTGTACGGCCGGCCGATGAGGTCGTTGGGGTGCACGTGCAATTCTGCGGCGATGGCATTGAGCAGGCCCACTCGGTCTATCTCGATTTGGCCGCGTTCCATCTTCGACACCCACCCCTGCGACTTGCCTAGGGCGGTGGCGAGGTCTGCCTGTGGCATGCCTAGACGCAGGCGCGCGCGGCGAACACGGCGGCCGATCTCCTCTGCTTCTTCAAGCATGCGCGGGGCTCCATCCGTTCGGGCTCTCCTCAGAACGGTACCCATGACTTGGGGTGCTCGTCTCTTCTGCCGTGGAAACGACAGAACGCCCCCGCACGGCCGTGCGGGGGCGTTACTCATGAGCGGGTGGCGAACGTCCAGAGGGACAGGGCGAGGCCGACCAGGGCGACCAGGGCGGCCACGGACGGGAGCGGCCAGCGGGCCCGTTCGAGGGCGTCGAGCCGTGCGTCATTGCGTTTCTGGCGCTCGGTTTCGCCGCGCTCGACCGTGTCGAGGCGGGCGTCGTGGCTGTCGAGGCGGCGGGCGTGTTCCTTGATCGCTTCGTCGGTCTGGTCGTGGCGTTGAACGAGCAGGGCGAGGGCGCCGTCGGTGCGGGTGAACCCGACCTCGATCGTCCTTCGGATGCGTTCGAGTTCCAGCGCGACCGCGGCCGGATCGGACGGCGAGGGCTGGGTCGTCACGGCGCGGTGGGCTCCTTGGCGTCGTCGACCAGGCCGAGACCGAACCGGTCGAGCAGGGCCTCGACGACGGGCGAGGCCATGGCGCGAGCGATGACGCCGGCGACCGCGGCGACCGCGGCGGCCGTGGCGGCGGCGCCGACCAGCCACGGGGCGGCGACGGCGAGGTCGCCGGAATCGGCGACGACCGCGGCGAGCGCGGGCACGACCGCGACGACGGCGGCGAACGTCTGGAGCGCGGTACGGACGGCGCGCGTGTTCTTCGGCTGCATGGGGGTGCTCCTGCTCGTGTGGGGCCCGCCCCGCGGCGCGGTGCCGACGGGGCGGGCGGGGTGCGATGTTTTGCGACGGCACGCGGGCCGCGGCGGGGCCTACTTGTCGTAGGCGAGGCGGTGCAGGGCGGCCCACCCCTTCGGACCGATGGCGGGGTCGTAGGTTTTGCCCGCGGCGCGGTACGTGGGGTGCGCGTTGTGGAACTTGATCACGCCGGCCTGCGTCTGCGGGCCGTAGTGCGGCGACTCGGGCACGGACTTGGGCATGTAGCCGGCGGCCTTGAGCGCGCGCTGAAGCGTCACGGCGGACGGCTTGGCCTTGTTCGGGGCGAGGCCGACCGGGAACGGGGGCGGGGTGTACGTCTTGCCGTCACCGGCGTCGCCCTGGGCCCACGTCTTGAGCGCGCTCGGGGACATGTAGCAGACGGACCGGTCGAGCGGGGTGGAAGTGAACTGCCAGAACGTCACGGTACGGCCGGACGGCGCGGGCCGGGCGTGCTTGTTGGCCTCGGTGTAGGTGTCGACGCTCGCGCCCGGGTAAGCGGGGTACCAGAGCGGGACAGCGGTCGGAACGCGGCCGGCGGCGATGTCCGAGGCGCTGGTGTAGATGCCGACGCGCTGCCCGGGGAAAGCCTTCTGCACGGCGGCTATCCACGCGGTGGCGAACGTCTTGATCTGGGCGGCGGACTTCCCGGTGTAGTTGCGGCCGTCAGAGTAGCGTTCGAGGTCGAGGAAGTGCAGGAATCCGGGACCGGCGTACGCCTTGACGGCGCTGATGTAGTTGGCGGCCTCGACCGCGGCGGACTGGTTCGGCCACGCGAAGTGATACGCGCCCGGGGTGAGGCCGGCGGCCTTAATGCCCTTGATATGGGTTGCGAACTTGGCGTCGTGCGTCTTCTGCCCCTCGCTCGCCTTGGCGAACGCGAAGGAGATACCGGCCCGCTTGTGGGCGGCCCAATCCTGCGTGCCCTGGTAGGCGGACACGTCGATGCCGTATGAAGTGCTCGTCATGGTGGCTGTCTCCCGACATGAAAAAACGCCCGGCGCGGTGCGCGGGCGTACGTGGTGTGTGAGTTGCGCGGCGGGGCTAGTCCTGAATGAACGTGATGTGTAGGCGCAGATTTCGGCCGCTGCCGGCGGTGGTTGCTTCGCCGACGATCGGCTCACCGTTGGTGGTGCGCAGGGTGCAGATGCCGTCGGTGCCGACGACGAACCCGCCCTCGGCGGTGCCGTCGTCCCAGTTCCCGTTGATAGTGCCGCTGGTGGGACGCCACCCGGTGGGGATGGTGCAGCACGCTGTGTCGGCGAGATTGCCGGCGCCCGAGACGATGATCGTCGCCCCGGACCGGAACAGGTACATGTTCAACTCGACATTGTGGCCGGTGCGGTAGCCGCGGAAGTCGCTGACCGTGAACCCGGTCGCGGGCACAAGTCCCGTTGCAGTGGTGAGAGTGGGCGGGCCGTCGTTGAGCCGGTCGTCGGTGATCCGCATTCCGGGCTGCCACAGGGTCACGAGGGGATGCCTCCTTACAGGGCGACGATGGCGGGGTACGCGAGCCGCACGTCGGCGCCCGCGGCCTGTGTCTTGACGATGTTGTTTCGGCTGCGGATGACGGTGAAGACCTGCGGGTTGATGACGTCGACGTTGTCGTACCGGATCTGTACGGTGGCCGCGTTGGTGTTGCTGGCGGTGCGGATCGAGCGGGTACCGATCTGGCTCGCTGAGATGAGTGCCGCGTCGGTGGCCTCGATACGCCAGTCGCTCGGCTCCGCGCTCGACGCGAGCCATCCTTTAACGCGGAGCGTCGTTCCGCGGCCCTGGAACCGCACCCTGACGAACTGCCCGGCAACGTGCGTGATCGGCACGGTGTAGGCGCCGAGTTCCGCGCTCACGTCAGCGATGAGTTTGCGCAGGGACAGGACGACCGTGTTGGTTGCGCTGAACTGGACTCGAACCATGTACATGTTCGAGGAGTCCAGCATCCGGGCTGTGACCGCGCCGTACAGGCTGTCGCCCGTAGCCAGTGCCGACGTCGTGATGTCGGCGTAGACGTCAAAGTCGGCATGCACCGCGACCACGGACGTGCGCCGTGACGTCTCGGTCGTCGACAGAGTGTGCACCCCGTAGCCGGAACCAACCGAGTAGTCCGACGCCGGCCCGCCTCCGACCGTGGACCAGGACGGGCCGGAATCGGACGCGCCCCAACTCCCGTTGACCGTACGGCCGAAGCTGTCCAGCAGAAACGATGCCTTGGGCTGGGTGAGGCGGACGCCCCACACGTACCAGACGTCGCCGGCGGTCGGGGTTGCTCCGTGGCGGGCGCGGACGCTCGCGCGCGAGGCGTTGGCGGGAGCCGTGAGCGACTGCTGTAGGAACGTCCATTGCCCGGCGGGCACGGCGACCGCGCTGCCAAGTCCCGTGCTGAGGAACGTGTTCGTGGCGTCGTACCAGTCGATGACCGGCCGGACGTCGCTCCACCCCTTGGGGGAGTACGCCCACATCGAGGCGACGTACGTCGCGCCCGGCACGATCGCGCCCACATTGCTGCGGGCAGCGACCGCGCCGCCGGACGTGCCGACCCCGTCGGGGGTGATCAGCAGGGAGCCGGCGGCCTGCGGGTGCAGGACCGCGGTCGCGCGGGCGACGGTGGCGGCCTGCCCGCTCCAGCCGCTTGCGTCCGTCTCGAAGAACGGGTTGCCGTTCAGCAGTTGGCCCGGTGCGGCGACGGTCATCACCTCGCCGCTGACCCGCACGTCCCATGGGTAGTCGTAGGCGTTGCTCGTCCAGGTCTGGCCGGTAGTGGTGAGCACGTTCACCGTGGTCGCGGTGTCCGTCGCCGCGGTGGCGAGCTGGGCGCCGCTGGTGTCGCACCACCTGAGCGGGATCTCGTCGACCACGCCCACCGACCAGGGGCCGGCGGGCGAGCAGTTGAACGTAATCGTCCATGTGCGGGGGAGGACGGTTTCCGTCCAGCCGTCGACCAGCAGCTCGACGACGCCCGAGCCGGTGAACCTTTTGGGCAGGTTGACGATGCGGATCTTGTCGCCCTCACTGAGGGCGAGGACGGCCGGGATGAGTTCGGGGAACTTGTGCAACAGCAGCGTGACCGACGGGTACCGGTTCTCGTCCCAGGTGGACAGGTGGAGAAGCCAGTTCGCTACCGGGTCGGTCTGCTCGTCCGAAGCCAGGTTCAGCGTCTTGGAATCGTCGACCAGGCCGATACCGTCCGGCGGGTCCTGGACGGACAGCGGGCCGTCGTCGAGGACCGCGGTACCGGTAGAGCCGCCCTTGCGCTGCACAACCCATTCGTTGCGTACCGTGTCGTCCTCGATCGGCTCGAACGGCGGCGCGAGGTGGCCGGCGGCGTAGTCGAGGACGAGGGCCGGCTGTTGGTTGAAGAGGGCGGCGCGGGTGCGGTACTTCAGTTCGCGTCCGGCCATGGTCTCGCCGAAGATCCCGCCGTCTGCCTCGGCGCACTCGCGCAGCAGGTCGAGCAGCGGGGCCGGACTCTGCGCCCCCACGGGCACCGTGTCGTCCGGGTCACCGACGATGGTGAGCAAGACGTCTTCCTCTTGGGCCAGGCGGCGCATGCGGGCGCCGGCGCTCTCGCCGGACCACGCGTCAACCGCGTTGACGTACGCGGCTGTTGAGTCGGTGGGCCAGACCGAAAGGTGACCGAGGGCGAGGCCGTTCAGGGCCGAGGCGTAGCCGTCCGCGGGGGAGGCGACGGCGGTCGGCCGGCCGATGGTGCCGGGCGTCGTGAAGTAGATGCCGCCGGGGTCGCCGCCGACGTCGGTCCACACGATGCCGAACTTCACGTTGCCGCCCTGCTGGGCAACGGTGAAGTTGACGCGCTGCCACCGGTTGAAGATGTCGGCCCCGGTGGCAATGTCCTGCGTGGACAGGGTGTTGCCGTCGTCGTCCTTGGCGATGATCCGGCTACTGAGCCCGTTGGTTGTCGAACCAAACTGGATCAACCACTCGCGCACGGTGCCGGTGCTCAGTACCCGCATGAACGTCCACCGGGTGGTGGGCAGCGTGTCGAGCCGGTACATCCACTGCACCGACCACGACGTGAGGGACGTCGAGGGCGCCGGAACGCGGCCCATCATCGCCGACAACTGTCCGGCGCTGGAAGCGAGGACCGGCAACGGGTCTGACGAGGCAAGGGTGTTGGCCTGCGCCCACGTCACATTGGACAGGCGCAGCGGGCCAACGCCGGCGATCGGCGAGGACGCCTGAGCCGAACTCGCGCCTTCCTCCATCGGCCAGTACGCGAGCGGTTTGTAGGAGGGGATGCGGCGGCGCAGTGCGGACGCGAGGGGCTTTGCGCCCTGCCCGAGGCGGCGCAGGATGCCCGCGGCCGTGATCGGCGTCCACGCGTCCTTTTCCGAGGTGGACCACTTCGGCGGCCACTCGGGCACCTCGCCCTCGAACCGCACGATGCGGTCCGTGATCGCAGAGTCCGCGGCGAGCGTCCACGCGCGGCCGGCCGAGTCCGTGAACGAGGTGGTGCCGATCGGCTGCGCGGTGAAGTCTGGCGCGGCAACGACTGTGCCGTCGATGCCGCTGCGAACCTCCGCCTTGTAGACCGTGCCGGTGACCGCGCGGCGGGGCGGGGTGACGTCGGTCTGTTCCGGCGCGATCGAGAGCGGCGCCGTGCCGCTGAAGATGGTGACCGGGGCCGAACTGGTCAGGTCGCCGCTGAACTGCGTCCACGGGCCGGCGAGGGTCGGCGCCCAGTACAGGCGCAGCGTGAACCCGCCGGCCCCGTTGTCGACGTCGAGCGTGCCGCGTACCGCGGCATGGCGCGGCAGAGCTGCGGGCAGTGTTGCGAACCCGCCCCCGTCGACAGTCGTTCCGCCGCTGGTGGTGTTCAGGTACAACACCCCTGCTCGCACGAGCAGGTAGTACGAGCGGTTGCCGGCCGCGCCCCACTTGCCGATCAGGAACTGAGTGGCGGAGGAGAACCAGTTCGTCTCTCCCTCCCACCGGATATCAAGGTCCCCGGTGATGTCGAGGGCCGCCGTGTCGGGTGTGGTGGCGCGGTCGGCGGTGCCGGGCATTTCCAGGCGGACGGGGCCGCCGGGCAGCGTGTAGCGGAAGGGGGTGTTGCGGTTGAACAGCCCGTAGTAGCGGCCCTCGGGGTTGCGGGGGGTGTACGTGCCGTCGAGGTTGCGGATGGTGGCCGCGCACGCCGCGGGGTCGGCGGCGTTCGACTTGTAGGGGCGCCCGCGGGTGTGGGTGATCGGATCGCGCGTGTACAGGTCGCCGGTGATGTCCTGCCACGCGGAACCCATGCGCAACTCGCCCTTGAGGCCGAGCGGCTGGTCGGGGAAGGCCACGGTTACGCACTCCTTCCAGTGACGGCGAATTGGACGTTGCCGCCGCGGACGTTGACGGCGTCCCGGAAGACCGAGAGCAGGAAGTCCCCGACCCGGGAGCCGTCCGAGGTGAACGTGACAACCGGCTGTGTGCCCCCGCCGCTTGTGGCGCTTGTGGTCTGTGCGGCGACGTTTGCCGCGGTGGCCTGTCCGGCTGTGGGTACGGACACGAGATTGGACATGGCCCGGTCGACCGCGCCGGAGCCGGATTCGATGCCGTCGACGACGCCGGCGGGAATCCACCGACCGACCTCACGCGCCATGACCTTGGACGGCGACGCGATTCCCAACGCTTTCGCGACCGGCCCCGGAATGACTTCCTTGGCCCAACCCGTGATTTTATTTTTGAGCCAACTGCCCATGGATACGATGCCGTTCCACAGGCCCTGAACGATGTTCTTGCCCTTGCCGACGAGCAGCCCGGACAGGTTGTTGCCGATCGCGGAGGAGAGGCGCCCGGGGAGTCCGCTAATCCAGTCGACCATTTCGGTTGCCTTGCCGACGGTCGCGTTTTTGATAGCGGTCCAGTTTTTGACGATCAGGCCGAGCAGTGTCCAGTTAAGGAACAGGTTGTACAGGCGTCCGGGGATTCCCTTGAGCCAACCCACGATTCCGTTCCACCATGACACGGTGGCATCCCGGATCGAGGACCAGTGGCTTATGAGTAGACCGATCAGGGTGAAGTTCAGGAATGCCTGAACCATCATGTCTTTCGCCCAGATCAGTTTCTCGACGATCCAGTCCCAGACGGCGAGCGTCCACCCCTTGATCTCGTCCCAGTACGTGATGACGAGCACGACCAGGGCGGCGATAGCCATTCCCACCCAACCGACTGGGCCGAGACCCGCGATCCAGGCGGCGGCCATCTCCGCGCCGGCGATCGTCGCCGCGACACCGATCGCGGCGAACGCTGCACCGATGACTACGGCGGCGACGGTGAACTCGGCTCGGTGCTTGCCGACGAATCCGAAGAACGTGGTAAGGACCGGGACGACGTTTTCGCCGAGGAATTCGACAAGGTTCTGTTGCATCGAATTCTTGAAAGCGGTCAGCTGTGCCCCGGCATTGTCGCGCAGGTTGTTGCCGAGCTTGTCGGCTGCTCCGCTGACCTCGCCGAGACCCTTCGCGGCGGTACTCGGGTCCATCGCATAAAGCGCTTTTCCGAGATCTTCGGCCTGAGTTCCAAAAAGTGCGGTCGCCGCTTGCGACTGCTTGATCGGGTCCTTTATCGCACGAAGACGATCGAGCGTAGTGTCGAGTGCGGCCGAGGCCGACTTTCCGCCCTCGCTGAACTTGGCGGCCATGTCTTCGGCATTCAGGCCGAGAGCCTGAAAACCTGCCGCTGTGGTCGTCGAGCCGTCAACGGCCCGGATACTGAATTCCTTGATGGCGTCCGCGGCGATATCGGAATCTCGGGCACCTGCCTGAATGGCCTGGTTCATCAGACCAACGGCCGTGGCTCCGTCCAATCCCGCTTTACGAAATTGCGTCCCGTATTCGTTGAACGTATCGACAAGATCGTCGGCTTTATTCGCGGACGACTGGAATCCCTTGGTGAGGACGTCGAACGCCTCGTCGGCGGAGGAGACGAGACCGGTCCGCAGCATCTGCGAGACCGCGTTCGTGACCCCGCCGAGGTCCTGGTCGAAGGTGTTGGAGAGGTCGGCGACCTTCGTCGAGATCGATTCGATCTGCGCGTTCGTCGCGTCCGGCGGGAGAAGGCCGGCGCCCATGGTCGCCTTGATCGCTTCGGCGGCGCCCTGGAAATCCTCCGTGACCGCGTTTGAGTACAACTCGCCGGCGGCCTCGCCGTACCGCTTCGCCTCGGCCGGTGTCGCGCCGAGCTGCGCGCCGAGCTTGGCCGTGATCTGCCCTTGGCCGATGGCCTCGGACAGGCCGGTCATGAGGGCGGCGCCGAGCGCGCCCCCGATCACGCCCATGGCAAGCCCCTTGAGCTTGCCCGTCAGGGTGTCGCCGGCGTCCTCGGCGCCGTCGCCGGCGGCTTCGTCGAGGCCGTCGCCAAGCGCGCTGCCGGCGTCCTCGCCGCCGGCGCGGGCGCGCTGGGTGATGCGGGCGAGGGTGGCCTGTAGGCGGTTTTGGAAGCTGTCGAGGCCGTGCTCGGCCTCGCCGTCGTCGACGGTGATCGTCGCGGCGAGTTCGCCGACAGTGAGCGCCATGCGCGGGCCTCCTCTCAAGGGGGCCGCGCACGCGGGGCGCGGTACTCAGTTACGCCGGGGCTTCTTCGGCTCCGGGGGTGTGTTGAACAGGCGCTGTATGCGGGAGTCGGCGGAGAGCAGGCCGAAGATGCGCACGCGCAGCCATCGCCACGACCGCTCGTCCAGCAGGCCGGGCGCGCCCACGTCGACGCCGTAGAACTCGTGTAGGTCGGCCTCGACGAGCGGCCACTCGTCGAGGAGTTGGGCCCACGTCACTTGTGGGCTGCGCCGCTGCTGCCCTTTCCTCCGCGCCGGTTGGCCGGGCGGTGCCTCGTACCACTCGAAGAGCCCCGAGACCGGGTCTTGTTCGCCGCACCCGATGTACTGCGGCGCTGCTCCCGGTTCGGGGCCAGTTGAGAAGGGTCGCCGCCCGTGTTCCAGTACGCCTCTGCGCGGTCCTTGCTCTGGATGATCCACACCATGGCGGTCACGGCGGCGTGCTTGAGCATCGGCCACTCGACCCCGTCGGCGACCATCTCGGCGTGCGAGGCGCCGAGGACGTCGGCGTACATGTCCCGCTCGGCCGCGTCCGCGAGTACTTCGCGGTCGGCCTGTCCGCCGTCGGCGGCCGTGGCCGCGGCCTGCATGATGGCCTGCACCCGGAGACCGGTCGCCGCGGACGGCGCGGGAACCCGGTACACCTTGCCCTTGATGGGCAAGGGCAGGGAGTCGTCGAGCAGGTTCCCCAGTTCGTTGAAGGCCATTACGAACCACTCCCCGCGAGCGGGTTGGTGATCGCGGTCTTCGCGCCCTTGCCGGTGAGGGTGACCCCGACGGAGTCGAGGTCGTCGGTTGCTCCGCCGTCCGCGTCCCACGTGACCAGGGCACGCCCCTCGTACGCGTCGGCGCGGCCCTCGCGGTCGTACCACCGCACGTGGATGGTCGCGCCGCTGCCGAAGCTCTCGGCCGCGAGCCTCAGCTTTTCCTGCGCCGCGTTGAACGCCTTCGTGGTCGGGTGGTAGCGGTGCAGCATCGTCAGTTCGACGGACCACGCGAGTTGCGTGACGGTGCTGTCGGCCCAACCGCCGTCTTCGTAGGTGGTGGAATCCTGCTGCGTGGGGTCGACCGCCGGGTCGAACTCCTGGATGCCGGGCACGATCACCCATGACGGCGTAGCCGTCGCACTCGTGTCGAGTTCGAGGCGGTAGCGGCGCGCGAGTGCGGTCTCAGTCTCGGCCGGCTGTACGGGGGTGGACAAGGGACAGTCCTCCTACTCAAGTCGGGGGTGCGGCCGGTGGGCGCGCACGGTGTAGTTACTGGTTCGCTCGAACCTGCCGAGGCTGTCGGCGCCGAGCGGCGCGGCGGACTGACGGGTGATCAGCACGACGCGGGCCGTGCCGAACAGGAACGGGCCGGAGTTGTGCAGCACCTCGAACACGGCATCGTCGAGGGCGGCCACCTCGCGCGGATCGGGTCCGGCGCGGGTCCGGGCCTGCACGAACACGGTGGTGTCGGTGAGGTTCTGCGAGTTGGCCGTGTCGTAGGCGGTGAGCACGACGGCGCGGTTCGGACTGTCCGGCATCACGGTGTCCGTGATCGCTGTCTCGCCCGTCTCGTACACACCGTCGGGCCGGTAGGTGGCGATGCCGGCGGTATCGAGCAGGTGCGCGAGGCCGTCGACGATTTCGGTAAGGAAACTCATCTGGTCGTTGTCCTAGGTGCTGCGTAGGGTCTCGGTATGACTCAGGACCGACCGGAAATTCCAACAGCCTTGAAAAGGGCTGTTCTTGTTGAGGCGGGGCATAGATGCGCTATCCCCACATGTCGACAGACCCCTGTGGAGCTGGCGCACATCGCCCCGTGGTCAAAGGTCAAGGAGCACACGTTCGACAACCTGATTGCGCTGTGTCCTACGTGTCATACGCGGTTTGATCGCGGCGAAATGGACCGTAGGTCGATGCTCCAGTACAAACAGAACCTTGAGGTATTGAACGGCCGCTACACCGATGTGGAGCGTCAGATACTGAAGATCTATGCCCGGATTTTAGGGGAGGTGGAACGGGAAATGCCTGATGGAGGGTCCTTGCTCACTCTCATGCGCGACTCAGTAGGGGCGGCCGGCACGTTCGGGTTCGGTGATATAGCGATCCATCGAGACATGGTGTGGCTTGTGTCGAACCTGCTGGATGACGGCATTGTTGAAGTGCACAAGCAACCCACTGAACGGGGCGCTGAACCTACTCCGCGCCCTAACGGTGCCGTGTTGTTGACGCGTAAGGGAATAGACTTGATCAAGCGCATGATTGCGGCCGAGCCGCTCTAGCGAAGTGCCCGCCGGACCTGCGCGGCGATGATCTCCGTAATCGTGCCGTTCTCCTCGTGCAACGGCCCTTCCAAGTACTTCGCCGTACGGCCCTGGTCGTGGCGGTAGGTCAGCTCCTCGTGCTGACGCACGGCGTACGGGGTGTCGTAGGAGACGGCGGCCGTGATGGACTGGTCGTCGACGGAGACGACGCCGGAGCGTTCCAACGTGCCTTCTTCGATCGGCACGCGCTGTCGGGAGACTTCCAACAGGTGTTCCGCGCCCAACCGCACTCCGCGCACGGCGCCTTGACGCATCGCGGCAAGGGCGGTGTTCCCGTTCCATCTGATCCGGGCGCGCTGGGTCACTCGCACATCACCTCCGTGGACGCGGGCACGGGCAGGCCGGGCGCGGTGTGGTGGGCGACGTTGATCACGGTGGTGGTGCGGCCGGTGGGCAGGGTGACGCGTGATCCGGTGGGGCAGTTGAGGTCTGGGCCGGCGTATATCTGCGCGGTCGAGACGACTTCGGCGCCGGTTGCGTCGCGTACGCGCTTGATCGCTTCGGCGACCAGGGCGGGCACGTCCTTGGTGGGCGGGCCGTACTTCGGTCCGTACGCGCTGGTGCCGAGGTACGGCTCGATGATGATCCGGTGGCGGAGTAGCCAACGGGGCACGTTCACCGGATCACCCCCGGCAGTAGTCCGGCCCGTTTCAGGGCGCGGAACGCGCGGGGGGCGAGGTCGACCTCGTTCGCGGTCGGTGTGCTGTCGCGGCGATCGGACAGCGATACCGGGCCGATTGAGACGCTGCCCCAACGGCCAGCCGCTCCGGTGCCGTCATCGCCGGTCGCCAACTGGTATTCGACCTGCGCACAGGTCGCGTCGGCGAGGGCCTGCACGATCTTCGGGTTGGTCGGCATGCCGGCGGTGTCGGTGCAGTAGAGGGCGGTGAGTAGGGCGTCGTCGACGTCCTCGGACGCGCGGGCGAGGAGACGGCCGGCGTCCGACGGGGCCGGTTGCCCGGTCCATGCCGCCAGTTGCTCGGGAGTGGCGTAGACGCGGGCCATCGCTCACCCCCCGTACTGCTCGGCGAGCTGCTCCTTTGTGAGCCGCTCGGCGGCGGCCTGCTCGGCGCCCTGGGTGAGGGCGTAGGCGACCCATTCGGCCTTGGACGCGGAACGGGCCGGAGGCTTGGTGTCCTGCGGCCCGTCCTCGTCGCCCTCGACGGTGTACCCGTGGCGTCTGGCGTAGGAGATGACGGCGGGGTTGTCGGTCTCGGCGCAGCCGTCCTCGAACATGAGGCCACCGACGCCGGCCCCGCTGTAGCCCTCTACGGGCGCGGTGATGGTCGCCATGGTCAGGCCACCTTGATGTTGCGGAACACGGCGGCGGCCTTGGTCGCCTTGAGCGCGACGGCGACCGGCCCCATTTCGACCTCGCCGCGCTTGACGGCGCCGGCGGTGGTGAAGTCGGGAAGGTAGCTGGCCACGATCTGTCCGCCGGCGGTGGCCACGGCGTGGAATCCGTCGAGGCCGGCCCGGTAGGCGTAGAGGTCCGTGAGGTTGGTCGCGGCGGTGCCGCCCACAGTCCGGTTCTCCACGGGGATGATCGGGTTGTTGGTGCCGGCCTTGGCGCCCGGGTCGGCGAACACGATGTTGCCGTACTGCTCGCGCTCGATCGGCCGGCCGTCGGCGCCGAGCAGGCCGTCGACGGGGTTGCGGGTGTACATGCCGGCGCGGCGGGCGGCGGCGCGCACGCGGGCAAGTGCCTTGGCGTTGCCGAGGACGATCGACGGGGCGCCGTCGAGGAGTGACAGGAACTCGTCGAGGGCGTCGAGTGCCTGGTGCACGGTGGCCGGGTTCGTGTCGAAGTTCGACCAGTCGGTGACCTGGGCGGCGCGGTACTCGGTGTCGGTGCCGGTGAGCGCCTTGTCGAGGCCGTCGAACCCGTTCGCGTCGACCGCGACGTCACCGTTGACCACGGCATCCTGGAACTGGGTCGAGGTCGCCTTGATCTTCTGCGCCATGTTCAGCGCGACGGAACCCGACGCGGCCGGGCCGATCTGTGCGATCACGCGGTCGACCGAGAACGAGCCACCCAGGACAGCGAGGTCAACGCTGTACTTCTGGGTGGTGACGTTGCTGTCGGTGTACTCGCTGTTGAGCGCACGGAAACCGGCGGTGGGCTGGGTGATCAGGCGCCGGTACCCGTAGGTGAGGGTCGCGCCCCCGCCGGCCGGGTTGACGGCCTGGTCGAACTGGAGGGAATCGAGGACCGCGGACGACTTGCGGAACTCGTCGATGACCTGGACGTCGAGGTCATCGGTTGCGTTGTTCTTGGCCTCGGCCAGAGAAACGGCGGGCATGGATGATGCTCCTGTCTACGGGCCCGATCGGGCTGGGGAGTGGTGATCAGCCGTTGGCGGCGAGACGCGCCGCGATGGCCTGGTCGAGCGTGGCGGGCTTGGTGTCGCCGGCCGGGTTCGCGTCGAACGCGGCGCCACCACGGGCCGGACCGACGATGAGGCCGAGGTGAGGGTTCGCCTGCACGGCGGCCGTAATGGCGGCGCTGACGGCGCTCGGGTCGGCGGCGTTCACCTGGCCCATGGCGTCCATGAACGCCCGGGAGTCGAGCAGGCGGGACACGTCGGCGCCCGCGGTCGGCGCCGCGGCGATCACGGCGGACTGCGTAGCGAGCTGCCGGGCGGCGTCCTGCCCACCGGTCACGGCCTGCTGCGCCCACCTCGGCAGGCTCGTCACGTTGCCCTCAACGGCCGGCGCCTGCGAGACGGGCACAGCCGGAGCGGTGGGCACCTGCGGGACCGGGGCGGGCTGCTGGGCGCCCTTGATCATGTCCTGGGCCCACTGGGGCAGGCTCGCAACGTCCTGTGTTGCAGGCGCGGCCGGGGCCGCGGGGGTAGTCGGGGCGGCGGGGGCCTGCGGCGCGGCAGGGACCGGGGTCGGGGTTGGCGCGGTGGGGGCCGAGGGCGCGGCCGGCGTGGTGGGCCCGGTCGGGGCCGCGGGGGTAGTCGGGGCGGTGGGGGCGGTCGAGGGGGTCGGCTCGGGCATCGGGGGGTCCCTTCCTGGGGGTGCGGGCATGCAAAAGGGGCCCGCGGCGGCGGGCCCCTGGGGGTGCTGTGATCGGGTGAGCGCTACGTGCCGGCGTCGTCCTCGCCCTGGTCGTCGACCGGGCGGGAGCGGGCATAGCCCTTGATCCATGCCGTACGGAGCAGGGAGGTTGCGGGGTACGGGCACGTGGTCGGCTCGTCGCCGTTGCGTCCGGCCTCGGCGCCGGCCAACAGGGCGCGCACGATGTCCTCGCGGGTCCCCACGGCTCACCTCTTGTTCTGGTGGTCGGACTCGTTCTTACGGGCGTCGGTGGCCCCCCGTTGGGCCTTGCCGGTGGCTTTCTCGATGAACTCGGCCTGTGTGAGCCGGCCGTGTTCCGCCCACCACTCTTTCAGCTCGTCCGACGCGCGCGCGTACGCGATGCGGGCCGGCCCGCTGAACAGGGTGATGGGGTTGTGTCCGGCGGCCTGTGCCTTCTTGTTGAGGAGATAGCCGTTCGTGGCGTCCTCGGCGGCGAGCATTTGCTGATACACGTACTCGTCGTACATGGCGCGGGCCTCGGCCCGGGTGACGATGCGCGCGGTCTCCTCGGTGACGCCTCGGGCGGCGTCGGCGGCGATGGTGGTTGCCAACTCATCAGCCCACGCTGCGTCATCGGCGAGGGCGCCCCACCCCTCGGGGTCGGGGGCGTTGCCCATGGACTCGGCGAGGGCGTCGCGGTCGGCGAGCAGGTCGGCCACGGCGTCGCCGGTCGCGACCGGCGCGGGCAGGGGCACGGCGTCGCGGCTGTCCATCTCGGCGGCGATCCGTAGTAGCTCGTCGTCGTTGGCGTACTGCATGCACCACGCCAACGCGTCGTCCCCCACGGCCGAGAGATCGGCGGCAAGGGTGCCGTTCGGGAAGTACGCGGCGAGCAGGTCGCGGCGGTGCGCCTCGGCGGCGAGGCTGGACACGTCGTCGATGCCGTGCTCAATCGCCTCGCGCACACGCGCGGCCAACTGGTCGTCCGACAGGTGCACAAGGTCGGTGCGGACGTCCGGCAGATGGGCGGCGAGGTCGCGGCGGTCCATCTCGCCGGCGATGCGGAGCGCTTCGGATGTGTCGACGTGTCTGAGCAGGCGGCCCAACTCGGTGTCCGACAACCCGGTGAGGTCGTCGGCGAGGCGTCCGCCGGGGGCCGCGCGGTCGAGCAGGTCGTCGAGGTCGCGGCGGTCGGCCTCGGCGCGGATCCGCTCGCGGGCGCGCTGGTCGAGCAGGCCGGACCGTTCCGCGGCGGCGAGCTGGTCGTCAGTCATCCCGCGCACGCTGCGCTCGTCGCCGGACCACACGCGGGCGGCGTCGACCTGCTCGGGCGTCGCCGGCGTGCGCCGCTCGGGGATGTTCGAGGCGCCGGGCTGCTCGCGGTGGCGCAACCGGCGTAGGTCGGGGTGCGCGTCGAGGTGGCCACGCATGGCGCCCTGCCACTGCCTCACCTTGGCGTTCGCCTGGCGCTTGGCCTCGGGGTCGACCGCGGCGGCGGCGCGGTTCTTGTACTTCCTGATGTGCCGCTCGATCTCGCGCTGTCGTTGTCCGGCCTCGTACCCGTCGGGGTCGCTGTTCGGCTCGTCGAGTTGCGTGATGCCGGGGGTGTAAGCGGACGTCGAATGACGGCAGTTGGGGTGCTGCAACCCTGCCTGTCGGGCCTCGTCGAGGGATCCGGCGACGTCCACGGTGACCATGCGGCCGTCCTCGATGGCGTGCTCGACCTCGACCGTGCGCGCGCCGGCATCCCCGGACAGGGACAACACCTTGCCCTCCCACCGTCGACACAGTGGGCACTCGCGCGGGGCGTCGGACACGATGACAAGATCGATTCCGGCGTCGGTGAGAGTGTGCGCGTGCGCCTCGGTCGCGGCTCGCCCGACGGACGTCCGTACGGCCATCTCGGCGTAAGAGGTGAGCTGCCATCGGCGGCCGGCGCGGTCCGTGAACGACGTGATGCCGCGGTCGGCCCATGCACGCATGGCGTCCTGCGTGGCCTGCCGGCGGGTGCCGGTACCGAGCAAGGGCGTTGCGGTGACCTCGGCGACAACGGCGCGGTAGCCGTCCTCGACGGTCCGCAGAATCGACGCGTGCCGGTCGGTCAACAGGGTGACGGTCTGCTCGGCGAGGCGGTCGACGGCCTGCGCGTTCGGGGTGACGTCGTCGACCAGTCGGCGCGCGTCATCGGACAGGGCGCCCAACTCGGCGACGGCGGCCCGGTGACCGGTGTTGTACGCCTCGGCTACGGCGTCGAACACGTCGAGGGTGACGGCCTTGCCCACCTCGTCGACAACGGCCTGTGAGGCAGTGCGTAGGGCCTGCACGGCAGACAGCTTGCGCTCGGCCCACCCCGGGGCGTCGAGGCCGGCGGTGAGTTGCCGGGCGATGATCCCGAGTAGGCGTTCCTCGGCCTGCGCGTAGAGGTCACGGGTGCCCGTGGCGAGGTCTTCCACTATGCCCGAGTGGATCGGCACCGTGGCTCTCCCCTCAACCCTCATTGTGAGTTCTCCCAGTTGCAGAAATAGCAGAACTGCGACGTACTGGAGTAAGGGCCAAAACATAGTGAGAGCCACGGGGAGATCCCATGACTGCGGTCGCATGGATAGCGTTGGCTGGCCTACTCGCCGCCTGTACGCAACTCTTCTTCCTGAATCGCCATACTGCCGAGTTCGCTAAGCAAGCAGCGGCAAGCGTTGAAGCCGCAAAGGCAACTTCTGATGCCGTAAATGCTTCCGTGCATATCACCATGGCACAAATGATGATCGAGATAGATCGGGTCTTCCTTGAACGCCCCTCCCTACGTGCCCAGTTCTATGGTCGACCTGACGGAAAGGCTGGCGCGGGGCAGGTAGACCACAGAGAACAAGAGACCCAAGCTGCTGCGGAGATGCTCATTGACTTCGTTGAATGTTTCCTCGGGCATCGAAATTACATGCCAGATGAGTTCACCTCGTACTGGAGGGCTTACTTTTCTGATCTGATGAGTCGTAGCGATGCGTTCCGGGACTTCTGGGATCAAAATCGCGATTGGTATGGCGGCGTCGTGCATGAATTCCTGGATCCGCTGCGCCAAGCTGCATGATATTCAAAGGGGGAAGCTGCCGACCGGGTCGGGTGCGGCAGCACCAGTCTCGGAGAGGATGAGTGCAACCTCGGCCATGACGGCGGTGTCGTCCCATTCCGGGTGTAACACCTTGACCTTCGTCGCGGTACTGACGGCGCCGGCTCGGGCGAGCAGGTCGAGGGTTGTCCCGAGGGACTGCATCGACTCGGCCACGCCCGATCCGAACTCGACGGTGGGGCGTTCGGGCGTGACACTGCTGCCGAAAATCGTCCGGTCGAGCAAGAGCTGTACCTGTAGCTGTTCGGTGAGGGCGTGCCGCCAATGTCCGGCCTTCTTCGTCCGGGTGATCATGCTGCGTTGCGTGCGGGCGTCAACCTCGGTGGCGGTCGCGGGTTGCCCGTCGGCGTTGAGGCCGAACGAACTGGGCGAGTAGCCGGCGGCTTGTGCTGCCTGCTTCACCAAACTCTCGGCGGTCGTCCGGTGCTCGTCCACCCTGATCCCGAACTGGGCGAGGGTGATGCCGTTCCCGCCCTCGGTTGGCGGGATCTTGAGGCCGGCCCATACCTCGGCTTCCTCGTCGAACGTGGCGCCCTGTCCGGGGCCGTTGTCGCGTAGGTAGCCGTCCGGGACTATGAGGCGCGCGCGGGCGAGGCGGATGTCTCGCATCCAACTCGTCCATGTGGTGTCGAGGCTGTCGAGTAGGTCGTGAATCGGGGCGGCGTAGTCGCTGCGCCCGATTGGCGCGGTGCGGTGCAGCCGGTTGGGGAGCATGTTCGGCACGTAGCTCGCGGTGAGCTGGGGTATGCCGGTGCTGATGGTCTGCCCGTCGCCCTCGCTGTCGAGGCTGTCGACCAGGGTGCGGGTGTCGGGGTGGTCGGCGAGCGACATGGTGCGGCCGAGGTTGTCGCGGGTGCCCTGGTACAGGGTGTGACGGACGTAGCCCGGCTCGTGCGCCTCGATGTGACGCCATACCTCGCGGTCGCCGGCGGGACCGGGCAACTCTCGCCAGAACTGGACCGACCGGAGCATGCCGAACCTGAACTCGGGTACGGCCTGGTCGGGTTGCATGGCTGTGATCATCGGGTAGTCGGCGACATCGCGGTCCCACGTGGTCCGCAGGTAAACGCCAGACAGGGCAGCGGCCTGCTCGGCGGCGCCGAGGCACATGGATTGCAGCCGGCCGCGGTCGGCGAGGTCGTCGAGGCGGCCCTGAGTCGCGGTATCGGTGGCGGTGATCTTCGGCATGTCGGCGAACAGGAGATCGGCGGAGGTGGCGGCGATGTCGCCGGCGAGGGGGACGTGTAGGCGGTGGTCCGGGCGGGTGTCGCCGTTGCGGCGGCGTCCCCACAGGCGCCACTTTCGCTCGCGGGTGGCGTGGTGGCGGTAGAGGTTGGACAGGCGGTTGCGGTCACCGGAGTACCAGGCATCGTCTATGGCCATCTCGCGGTAGTGGCGGGCCCACTGCGGCGGCGGCCATGGGGTGTTGTCCGCGGGGAGCGGCATCGGTGACCTCCTAGGCGGCGAGGGTGAGCAGGTGGCGCCACTCGTGGGCGGTGGAGTGCACGGCGTAGCGCAGTGCGTCGGCGCTGTGGTCGTCCGACTTGATCGGGGCGTCGTCGCCGCGCTCGGTGGCCTTGGGGTCCCACGAGTAGCCGGGCAACTCGGCGAGCAGGCCGGTACAGGACTCGTGCACCAGGAGCCGGCCGGCGGCGAGCAGGGCGGCCACGTTGCGGATGCCTTCCACCACGTCGTTCCGGGCGCGGGCGAGGCCGGGGTGCCCGTCCTGCCACATCTGCGTGGTGAACGATGCGGCGCTCGGGTCGATGAACGTCCACTCGGGGGTGACGGCGAGGTTGGCGAGCCATGACCGGACGGCGCCGCTGTACTGCGCATCGGTCATGCTGCGGCGCGCAGTACGGGAGTCGTGGCGCCACTCGTTGGTGACGTACAGCCGGCCGTCGACGCCCTCGCCGAGCAGGATGGCGGCGAACGGGTTGGTGGTGCCGTAGTCGATGCCGCACCAGTAACGGCGCATGGCGGGCAACTCGGCGACGACGTGCCGGGCCTCGTCCCACATGTCGTAGACGGCGCCCTCGGCGACCACCCACGCGCCATCGATCATCCGTCGACGCCACAGTCCGACGTACTCGGCGGTGAGGTCGGCGACGTACTCGGGCGACAACGACGGGTTGTCGGCGAGGCGGAAGTGCCACGCGCGCAAGTTCAGTTCGCCGACGCGGTCGATGTATCCGGTCTTGAGCCAGTGCCGCGGTGAGTCGGGGTTCGTCGTGGCGAACAGGCGGGCGCCGGGCACGGACAGGCGGGCGAGTAGCTGCGTCCAAAAACCCTCGGGCAACAGGGTCGCCTCGTCGACGTAGGCGAGTTGCGCGGTGAGGCCACGTAGCCGGCCCTCGGCGCGCGCGTCGGCGGCGCCGATCAGGTGGACGGTGCGGCCGAGGATGACGGCCGTGGTGGCGCCTCGGGTGTGCACGACGTGCCGGGCGAGGGGGCCGAACAGGGCGCGATCTTGCAGGGGTTCGAAGACGTTGCGTTCGATCGTCTGGAGGCTGCGCCCACAGACGATGATCAGTCCCGACGGGCCGGCCGTGGCAATGGCGATGACGAACGCCAGTAGCGAGGCGATCGTCTTGCCGGACCGGACCGACCCATGCCAGAGGTTGATACGGGCCGTGGCCTGTCCGATGGACGTGAGCTGTTTGCGGGACAGGGGCAGGCGGTCGAGGGCGAGCAACATAGCTCACCCCCCGTCCGCGGCCCCCGTGGCGTCGGGGTCGCCGGCGGCCTGCGCCAGTGCGTCGCCGAGGGCGCCCAACATCGAACGCACCTGCTCGGATCCCTCGCCGCCCTCGACGGGGGCGAGGCGTAGGGACTGCTGAATGGCGGTCGCGGTGGCGCCGATGATCTGGCGCTGGTCGGCAAAACGCGGTTGGTCGAGGTGGACCTGTTGCCACTTCCCGTCTTTGCCGGCGAACTCGCCGTAGACGGTCGGTTGCCAGAGCTGCGCGCGTAGCCTCTCGGCGTCGTTGTGCAGCGCAAGGGCAAGGGCGGCGCGGCGGTCGGCGAGGTCTGCGGTGCGCACGGCGGTCGCGGCGGCCACCTCGGCGGCGCGGTCGAACGTGAGGGGCGGCTCGAACGCGGCGGCAATCTTGCTGACGGTCGAGGGCGAGCGGCGAATCTCGCGGGCGATGTCGTTGCGGGACTTGCCCGCGGCGTGCAGCTCGCGCACGCGGCGGCGGTCGTCGTCGTCGATGGGGCGGCCCACGGCTCACCCCCTGTGGACATGCGGAACGCCCCACCGCGGCGGGACGGTGGGGCGTTCGCGTGCCGGTCGTTATGCGGTACAGGTGGCGCCGGTTTGGGCCTCGTACTCGGTCTTACCGTCGTCGAGGCCGGTCGAGGCTGCGCCGATGTTGCCGACGGCCTTCTTGCCGTTCGCGAGTCGGTTGTCAGACGTGCCCGTGCCGCCGGTCGCACAGTTGATCTCTACGAAGTAACCGGCGTCCTCGGTGAGTTTGCCGGCCACGTCGTCGAATACGGTGCGCAGTCCCTCGGTTGACTTCACCTCAACAGTGACGGTGCGCTGATTTCCGCTGGTGTCCTGCTTGGTGATCGCGTACGACGGGACCTTGGCGGCGGCCTTGCTGTCGCTGCTGTCGTCGCTGCTGCTGCATGCGGTTAGCGCTGCGGTGGCGGCGAGCAGAACGGCGACGGCGGCGGTGCGGTACTTCACGGTGGATTCCCCCCACGTAGCGACTGGTGCGCAGTCTGTGACGCGTGAGGGATGCGTGAAGGTTGCACAGAATGCGAAACGCCCCCGCGGGGGGACGGGGGCGTTCGGTCTGCATACGTGCGGCCCGTGTGCGGGCACGCCGGAGACGGCTCCAACAATAGGTCACAGATCGATAACGGCGCAACTGATCGGGTAGCGGGGGGCAGTGCTCTCTTTGAAGCTAGGCGCGGGCCCCTCGATAACCGGCCGTCACACTGGATTCGAGGTTTCCCAACGGGCGCGCACGTTGTGCTGCCCCGAAGGTCCCTCGGGATCGACAACTTCAGACCGCGAGTTACGGCGTGACGGGCTTTGCTCGGCTTGATCATCAAACTAGATGGTCGATCCGAGTGTGCCCAGTCGCCGGAACGACCATCCCGATAGAGAGGGTGAGTCGTTCCGGATGGAGACGATGAGTCACTTCACGACTGGAATGGCCGTGCTCGGCGGTGTGGTGTTGGGCGTCCGCTACGCCCTTAACCTCGATCTTTCGCGAGGGTCCGCCGACGGAGTCGGTGGGCCCTTTCGCTTTCCGGGGCTGATGGTGGGCAGGTCAGCGGCCCAACTGTCGCGTCGGGTGGGCGCCGGGTTCCACTGCCAGGGGCGGGTGATGTTGTCGTTGGGACGGTGGAGGTTGCTGGTCAGCCGGGGTTGGGCAGGAGTGCGAGCCGTTCGAGGGCGGCAGTGATCTCGCGGGTCCAGGGCCAGTGCTGGGTGAGGCGGAGAATCCGGCGTCGGCCGGTGGTGACGAGTTGGGCGGCTGCGGAGAACAGTCGGAATCGCAGGCGGCGGGGTTCCCAGAGTCGGGCCTTGCCGGTCAGGGCGAGCATGGGCATCCAGGCCAGCAGGTCGAGGGCTATCTGGACGATCTCGAGCCAGACCTTGTTCTGTGCTGTTGTGTGGAGGGGCAAGTTGCGCAGGCCGGTGGCTCGGGCGGCCCGGATCCGGTCCTCGGCCCGGGCCCGCAGCCGGTGACGGAGCTCGAGAGCGGCGATCGGCCGGTCAGGGGTGTTGGTCGCGAAGCACGTGATCCGCATGCCGTCCGCGTCCGTGATCCTCAACTGGGCGCCAGGGTGGGGTCGTTCCTTTCGGACGATCAGTCGCATGCCCTTGGGCCAGCCGTCCAGGAGCTTGCCGGTGAGCTCGGCGACCCAGGCCCCGTCTCGGGCCTCACCATTGGTCTCGACGGCCGGGGTCCAGGCTGAGCTGGGGGCCTTCAGTACGTGTTCGTGGATCGCTTCGGTGACGGTCATGCCGACCGAGTAGGACAGCCATCGTCCTCGCCTGGCGAGCCAGGACACGAAGTCGTGGGTGCCGCCGGCGGAGTCCGTGCGGATGAGGGTCTGCCGCCCTCGCCGGTAGTGCTTGGGCAGTTGGGCCAGGGCGAGTTGAGCGGTGGTGATGTGGTCGGCTGCGGTGTTGGAGCCCGCGTTTCCCGGGCGGAGGAGGGCGGCGAGGGGCTCACCGGTTCCGCCCGGTCCGTGGTCGAGGAAGGCCGTCAGCGGGTGATGCCCGTAGGTCTTCTTCCAGGTCGCGGCCGCTTCCTCCTTGTCGGAGTGGGCGATCACGAGGACGCCGTCGAGATCGATGACGACCTGACCATCGGCGTCCGGGGCGTTCCCGCCGGCCAATGACCAGGCACGATGGCGGACTTCGGAGCGTGCGGACCGGATGGCCTGCAGGGCTTTCTCGCCGGAGGCGGCGAGGGTGTCGATCAGGCGGGAGATGGTCGGGTCGGAGGCGACCGGGCCGAAGACGGTCGGCTCACACCGCAGCATCGCGACGTCCGCGAGGCAGTCCCCGCCCAGTGCGACCGCCAGGGCGACATCCAGGAGGGCCTTTCCGGGATCGTGGACGGCCCGCGGTTTGCGCCACGGAGCGAGAGCCTGGGATATGGCCTGGTCGAGACCGGTCTTGCGGACCGTTTCGACGAGCAGGACCGACCCGGCCTGGGAGACGACCTGGCGGCCGTCGTCCTGGACACGGACACGGGGGTAGGACCCGATAGAGTGCTTCACCTGGGAAGTGCCTCCGGCGGTGGCAGGAACAAGGACCTCGACAATCCTCATTCTTGCTGGTCAGGGGCACTTTCTGCTTTCCTGACCGCCTGCCGGACAGCCCGCTTCATGAAAGCGCGAGGTTAATCAGATCCCTGACCTGTCCAACAAAGCCGTGCGGGCTATGCGTTCCCTTCGGCGCGTGCGTGAGGAGTGGCGCAAGGGGCGGGATGGCGGGTGAGTGGGGGGCGCGGACCGGTGCGCGTCCGGTCGCCGGCTAGGCGCTTCGCAGGAACTCGGCGCGCTCGCGGGCGTATCGGGCGACGGCCTCGTATCCGGGGTGCTCGGTGTCGCTGTTGGCGAGGAACGGGCCGGCCCGGCCGGCGGTGAACGGATCCTCGTAGGCGAGCAGGGATTCGAGGTGGTCGGCGAGCTGGTCGAGTTCGTCGGCGCGGGCGGTGCGGTCGTCGGTCAAGGTGTCGGCTCCTGTCGGACGGCGCGCCCCGCCCTGCCGACGGTCGGCGGGCGGGGCGGGTGGGGTGTCGGCTACGGGCGGGCGGACGGGCGGCCGTTCTGCTGACGGTGCGGTGGCCGTGTCGGCTGCTGCGTCCGACGGGCGTCATCAGGGCTGATCTGCCTGTTGCTGGGCGTCCACGCGGGGCCGTCGTGCGTGACCCATGGGAGGGACGGCGGGCCGGGCACGGACGGCGCCTCGACGAACTTGTACGCCTTGAGCGTCGGCGCGGTGCCGACGGGTACCGACTGGTGATGCCACGCGGTCCGGTACATGTCGGCAACGATGCCGACGGCCGTCCGCATGGCGGTCGTCAGATCGTCGCCGGTCTGCATGAGAACGGCGAGGTCTCGGGCAAACTGCTCGTCGAGGCGGACGGTGGGTCGGGTGCCGGCGATCGGCCGGGCACGTCGCTGAGTAGGCTTTGCGGTGGTCATGGTGGGGTTTAGCTCCCATCGTGGTTAGTCGGCCCGTCCGGTGGTGACGTCACCGTGTGCGGGCCGCACCTGTGTGCGGGGTTACTGTTCGTCGCCTTGACGCAAGACCCGGTAGACATAGGACTCGGTTACGCCGAGCGTGGCAGCGACGTCGGCAACGCTCTTGTCGGCGGCGCGGGCCTCGCGGATGAGCGCCGGTAGGGTTTCCTCGGTCTGCTTCCAAAGTTTCCGCACGTAGCCGGCCCGGAGCATTCGGCGGTCGAGGGAGTCGGCATCCTTTCGTACGACTTCGCGTACGAGCTTGATCTTGTCCGCGAGGGCAAGTAGCTCCGTGATGTAGACCTCGGTTGCCTTCTCTTCGATCTGCTCAGGGCGGAACGGCTCGGTCATCTGCGGTGCTCCTGTTTGGGCGGGGCCCGCCCTCGGATGAGGGCGGGCCGGATCGTTCACGCGAACAGGGCGCCCTGTTCGCGGTCGAGGGGGAACAGGGCGGGTGTGCCGATCCACTCGCCGCGCCATGTGTTGGCGGCGGCCTCGGTGACTGGGGCTGCGTCGTGGCGGGCTTGATTCTGAGCGGCGGCGAGGTCGGCGCCTAGCGTCGAGGTGGCGCGGCCTGCTCGGTCGAGCCACGTGCGCGCGGCGCGGGTCTCGGCCGGGGTGTGAAGGTGGCGGTTCGTCAGGATGGCCTCGGCGAACGCGCTGATGAACTGGAGTGCGGCGGTCGAGCGCGGGGTGATCACGAGTGTGCGGCCACGTCCGCGGCGTCCGGCGTCGAGGGTGGCGCGTGCGGCAGGCGCGGCAGGGTCGGCGGCGGCCGGGCCGATGGTGAGGTCGGTGCGGGCGAGGTGGTCGGCGAGGGCGCCGGGGATGGCGACGCGCATGGGGGTTGCTCCCGTGGCTGGTGGCGTGTCGGGTAACGTCCGGCGGCCCACTGTACTGAGTTCTGAACCGAATACACAAGCGGTTTGGGTGGAAGAGCAGTGCCCAACTGCCCGCCACCTATCGCAAGTTGTCACGCCTGTTTGCCTCGCGATTCGCCAGACGCTGAGTGCCTGCGGCGGTAGAGTCAAGGCGGCTCATCTCAGGAAGAGGGGGGCGGCCCTCCACGCAAGGTGTAGGGACGCACGCCCCGGAGATGAGGTGTGAAGTGACGGAAACGTCGCAACCTTCCGAGCAGAATGGGAAGATCCGCGAGGTTACGGGCCGGCTTGCTGTCGCCCTGGGGGCACGTGCTCTCTGGGCGTTGATTGAAAGGCTCGTTGGCCATCACTTCCATGGGTGATCAGTAATCACCCCCGTGGGTCCGAGGTGCACCCCCCGTCGTCTCGGACCCGCTCTTCCTCGCTCTCTCCTTGGCCGCTGACATTGCAGCCCACAGGTCGGCCAACTCGGCGCCCTGCCACACGCGGCGGCGGTGGTCCAGGACGGCCGGCGCCGGGCAACGCTCGCCACGTGCGCACAACACGGCCGGTACGTTGCCGGCCTGTGTGACGCCGGTGAGCGGGCCGCGGCACCATGGGCACAGGTGATCGAGCGTCGACCACCTGCTGTCGCGGTTCAGGGCCCGCTCGATGGTCCGCCGCGCGCGGCCGGCCACGGCGGCAACGTGATCGGCGAGCAGGGCGGGCAGGGGCCGGAACAGGTCGCCGTGCGGCTCGTCCAGAGCGCGGCCTTCCAGCCATACGGCGGCCCAATGCAGCCCGTACGCGCGGGATCCGGCCGAGGCGACGGCGGCCGGGCCTATGTCGCGGGAGGTGGGCAGGTTCCATCGGGCGAGGTTGCTGCGGTCGTCCTCGTCGACGGCGGGGCGCTGTACTTGCTCGGCCACGGCGTCGGCGAGGTCGAACAGGTCGCGCTCGACGGATAGGGCGGCGTCGAGGGCGGTGAGGTTGAGTGGGGCGGGGTGCTCCCGCAGCACCAACGGCATGCGCCCGATGGTCGGTTCGGACGGCATGGGGTCGTCGGCGGCCTGCGCGGCGGCGAGCTGGTCGAGGAAACCGGCGCACTCACGCGGCGGCCACTCGGCGGCCGGGGGCTGCTCGATGGCGGCGAGCAGGTCGCCCCACTGCTCGCGAACGGCGGCGAGGTCGACGGCGGCACGGCGGCCGGCGGCCGGCGAGGTGACGGGTGCGGTACGGGTCGGGGTGCTCATCGGGGCTGCTCCGTGGTGGTGACGAACTGGGCGGCCGGGATGCCGGCGGCGCCGTACGGGCGGATGCGGTCGGTGGCTTCGGTCGTGGTGAGGCCGGCGGCGCGGGCCTGCCGGCCGGCGATGACGTCGGGCAACTCGGCGGCCATGGCGGCGCGGTCGGCGCGGCGGTCGCGACGGGCGGCGAACCATGCCGTTCGGTACCGGATAGCGCGGGCCTGCACGGCGGTAAGGGCGGCGCCGAGGCCGTCGAGCTGCTGCACGGCTGTGCGGCGGACGGTGGCCAACTCGATTGCGTAGGCGCGGGCTTGCTCGGCGAGGCGGGACTCGGTGCTGTCAGCGGCCGTGGCGAACGCGGTGTGTATGGCGACCTGCTCGGGCGACAGTCCGTCGTGTTCGGCGACGGCGCCGAGGGTGGCGGCGGCACGCACGCGGGCGAGGGTGGCCTCGGCCTGCTGGGCGCGGGCCTGCCACTGGGAGCGCTGTTCCGTGACGGCTCGGTACGCCGTGAGCTGTTCCTCGGCGTCGACGGCCCGCTGTTCCAACTCCCGTATGGCGGCGTCGGCTGCGCCCCGGTGGCGTTCGAGTGCCTGCGTGGTGCCGGCCATGGCGCGGCGGTTCTCGTCGGCGAGGCGTACCTCTTCGGTGACGTGCTCGCGCAACAGGGCGGCCTCGGCGCTGGACAGGGCGCCGCGGTCGGCGCGACCGAGTAGGACGTCGAGGACGGCCCGCCGGTCGGTGCGGTCGCGGTTGCGGCCCTTGGGGGCGCGCTTGCGCTGTGTCACGGGGTGAACTCCTGCTCGGGAAAGGCGAGTTGGCCGAGGGTGGGCTGTCGGGCGCCGCGGGCGGCACGTCGGCCGGCGGGGGCGTGCTCGGCGGCGCGGTCGCGACGGCGGCATACGGGGCCGAGGCGGTCGACGGCGGCCCGGCGTAGGGGCCGGCCGCAGCGTCGGCACGTCGTCACGGGTGCGGGTCCCTCGGTCTGCGGCGGTCATGGTGGCGGGCGAGGCGCAACAGGTCGCGGTCATCCTGGGCGCGGCGACGGTCGCGACGGCCGGCACGGTGCCGGCCACCGAGGGGGGCGGGGTCACGGCGGCCGGCCCACCAGCCGAAGGGAGCGCCAGCAACGATCACGGTTGCCGTAGCGACCAGCACATCGGCGGCGAGGCTCTGTGTGGTCACTGCTGCGCCTCGGCCGGGTCGAGGTCGGCGGCGTGCGCGTCGAGGGTCTTGCGGATGCTGTCCATGCCGGTGAGTAGGGCGCGGGTGCCGCGGTTCACGCCCCATCGCTCGCGGGTCTCCTCGTGCCGGGTGCGGGCGAGGCGGGCGCACTCGCGGGTGTGCGCGGCGAGCAGGGTTCGGGCGGTGGCGTACGCGGCATCGGCGGTGCGCTGCTGTGGGTCGAGCAGGGCGGCGGCGAGGGCGTGCAGCGCGGGTGAGCTGCTGCTCGCGTTAAAAGCGAGGGACTGCTGTGTCTCCTCGATGGCGCGGCGGCCGTTCGGTCCGATGGTCGCGATGGCGCGGGTGAAGGCTTTGGTGGCGCCGGCCGAGGCGGCGAGCAAGGCGGCCGAGGACGACGCGGGGTGATCGGGGCACGGTGCGCCGGTGGCGAGGGCGCGACCACAACGGCCGTGCTGCGCCTCGGGCGTGAGCGGGGCGCGGTGCTGGTCGAGGTCGACAACCTCGGCGGAGGTGGGGCGGTTGGGCACGGGCGGGGCTCCATGGGGCGAGGCGGAACGGGTGGGCTCGTGCGCGCGCGGGGCGGCCGGCGACCGGTCGCGGGCGCGCGCGGGATCGGTCAAAACTGAGGCTCGTTGCCGTAGCGTCCGGCGGTGTTGTTCGTCGCCCATGGGTCGCCCTGGGCCTGCTGGCCGTAGCTGTTCGAGGTGCTGCTCTGGCGGCCGTTGGCCTTGGTGACGGCGGCGGTGGCGTTGCGCAGGCTCGGCCCGACCTCCTCGACGTCGAGTTCGTACACGGTGCGTTTGACGCCCTCGCGGTCCTCGTACGAACGCTGTTTCAGCCGGCCCTGAACGATGACGCGGGTTCCGCGGGCGAGGGAGGCGGCGACGTTTTCGGCGGTCTGTCGCCATACGGAGCACGTCAGGAACAGGCTTTCGTCGTCCTTCCATTCGTTGGTCTGCCGGTCGAACGTGCGGGGTGTCGAGGCCACGCGGAACTTCGCCACGGCGTGGCCGGACGGGGTGAACTCCAGCTCGGGGTCGTCGACCAGATTTCCGATGACGGTGATGACGGTTTCTCCAGCCATTACGCGGCGGTCCTTTCGGGCGTGCGGTGGACGTGCAGGGGCATGACGGGGGCGGCCTGCTGCTCGCTGGCCTCCGCGCGACGGGTGCGGGCGGCGGCGTTCTTGCACGCGCGGCACTTCCTCGTCCCGTTCTTCGCGCGGATGGTGTTCGCGTCGTCGTAGGCGTGGCGGGCCGGGCAGTGCGTGACGGCGGCGCGGGCGGCGACGTGGTTTGAGCTGCGCAGCACGTTTTCGCGGTGGGTGACCGGTTCGAGGTGGGCGCGGTTCACGCATGCGCGGCGCCGGCACCGATGGTCGACGTCGAGGTGTGCGGGAACGGGCGCTCCGTCGGCGAGGGCGACGGCGGCGCGATGTGCCTTGACGGTCCGGCCGTCGAGCCAGAAGTGCCCGTAACCGTCCTCGTTGATCGCTCCGTCCCACAGTCGGCAGGTGCCGGGGCAGTCTCGGCGGAGTGACCAGGGGCCGCGCTTCGTCTTCGTGTTGAAGCGTTCGGCCGGGGGCGGCACGGTCCGGGCTATGGGCGCCATGCGTGTACCTCCACCGAGTAGATGCGTGGCTCTTGGGTGGTAAGTACCGCCCAAGGCTGGACGATAGCAGGTGTGGGAATGCGCAGGACTCCGAGAATCCCCGGGGGTGACCTGCTAGCGGGGGCTGTGTGCGGCCGTTTCCGGGCCGTTCTCGGCGGGGGCCGAGGTGATCGCCCACCCGTCGGCCTCAAGGGCGCGGATGATGCGCCACGCGGTCATACCGGGCCGGTTTAGCAACTCGCGCACGGTGGCGTCTTCAAGCGCAGCGCGAACAACAGCGGTTGCAGCGTGGGGAGTTGTCACGGGCGGGCTCCTGCGGTGTGGCGGGCGGTGACGCGGCCGGTGGCCTCGCGAGAGACGGGCGGGCACATCATGAGCCGTTCGAGGGCGGCCTGTTCGAGGTCGCGGGCCTCGGCCTTGGCGAGGCGCCGCTCGGACTCCTCGGCACGCCGGCGGGCCTCCTCGACGGCGGCACGCTGCGCCCTGCGCTGCTCAGCGAGCAGGGTCGGGCCGTCGAACTCGTCGAGGGTGCGCCACGTGTCCCACCCCGTGTGTTCCTGAACGATCACGTACGCCCCATCGGCGGCCCACGTGCGGGCGATGCGGTACGCCTTGCGCTTGTCGGGCGTCTTGGTCGCGGCCGGCTTGTTGGGCCGGTCGTTCCAACTCCCCTCCACGCGGAATGAGTTGACGTTATGCGTGCGGTCGGTCGCCTTGGCCTTGCGGCGGTGCTGGCGGGCCTGCTTCGGGGTCGGGCTCATCGGGCGCTCTCCTGGGCGGTGTGGCGGACGGTGGCGAGGTCGAGGCGGGACGGGTGAGCGGTGGCGCGGGGGACGCGGCGGCCATTGCGGCAGGGGTCGCCGGCGTCGGCGAGGCAGTGCTCGTACGGGCACGCCACGTCGAGGGCGTCGGGCCGGTCCTCGGCGGCGGCCCGTTCTCGCGCTGCTCGGCGGGGCCGGTGCTCGGCGAGGGCGTCGGCGACGCTGCGCGGCATGTACGCGCCGAGGGCGGCGCGGCGGGCCTCGGCCCTGTCACGCTCCCCGGGTGTGAGCGCGGCGGCGGCGCCGTACGTGAGTTCGCGGTACGACGTGGGGGTGACGGCTCCGACGGCGACGGCCTGCCGGCCCGCATACAGGGCTCGCACGTACGCAACGGAGTTGTCCGGGTCGACGGCCGGCACGGGGTCGTGATGGCGGCCGATCACGTCGGCCTTGAAGGTGTGCCACGGCCGGGACACGTCCGAGGGGCGGATCGGGTACGGACTGGTGGCGATGTGCCGGCGAACAACCTGGGACGCGTCCCAGTGACGGCCCTCGGGGTGCGGCGCGGTCGGGGCGACGTCCGACAGCAAGTCGGCCCACTGGTCGAGCCGTTCGCCGGCGGCCTCGCGGGTCTTGGGCGCCCGGTCAGGGTCGAGGCGGTCGGCGTAAGCGAGCAGGGCGGCGACCTCGCGGCGATCCATCGGGTTACTTCTCCTCGGCGAGCAGGTCGGCGTACCAGTCAGCGGCCTGTGCGGCGCGGCCGGTGCCGGCGGTGCGGGGACGGTTCAGCGGGATCACGTCGGCTCCGGGGCCCGCGGCGGGGGCGGCCGGTGCAGTGCCGGCGGCCGGGGCGGGCGGGAGTCCGTTCCACGCGCGCAGGAAGTAGCGGGCGTGGGAGACGTCGCGGCGGGCGGCGGCCCGGACGGCGGCCGAGGCGAGCATGTCGGCGCCGGACCGCTTCATCAGGGCGTCGAGGGTGAACCACTCGGTGGTGGTCAGGTCCCACCGGACGATGACGCCGGCGGCGGTAATCGCGTCGACCAGGGGGCGGGCGAACTCCGGGATCGGAGCGACGCGCGCGGGCCCGCGCTCCCTCACTCCTTCACTCACTCCCTCTATGGGTGAGTGATGGGGTACGGATTCCGGACCACTAGCGGTCTGGAATCCCGACCAGAAACCGTCTTGGGCCGCTTCACCTTGCGGACCGGATTCCGGACCGCTATCCGGCGCGGTTGCGGTCCGGGACTCGGACCGCAAACGGTTTGTGGTCCGAGTTTCCGACCGCTGGGCTTGTGGTCCGGATTCCCGACCACAACGGCGGTCGTAGTTGACGGCCTCGGGGATGCGGTACAGGGCGGCGCGACTGCCCGCGGCCGGCTGCTCGATCTCCAATTCGCCCGACTCGATGGCCGAGGCGACGGCGGCGAGGGTGGTGCCCTTGGTGGCGTTCAGGCGGCGCACCAGGGTCGCGGTGCCGATACGCGCGGTCGCCTCGGGCCCGGTGACGGCGTCGGCTACCGCGAGCATGACCATGCGCGGGTTGCCGCGGGTGCGGGAGTGCTGCCACACCCAATCCATGGCGTCGAGGGTCACGGCGGGGGTCGCTCCTGTCAGGGTGGTGCGGCCGGCGGCGAGGGGCGCGGGGGCTCGTCCTCGCCGCCGGCCGGTTCAGTGGGCGGTGCGGCGGCTGGTGTGGGCCGGCTGGTGCTCGTCGCACTTCCAGCCGTTCGCGTAGAAGCGGACGGGGACGGCTCCGCATCGGGGGTTGCCCGTAGTCGCACACGATCGGCGGTTTGTCCTTGACGGCCGGCGTCTCGACCTCGACGGCGAGTTGTCCAGGCACGTTCTCGGGCGGCGGCTCGTCGAGGCGGCGGCGCATGCGGTCGAGGCTGACGGCGGTTGCGCGGGTCACTGCTCGCCCCCCTCGGCCGGCGCTTGGGCGAGGGCGGGCAGATGCTCGGTGAGGACGCCGGAATGCCACCCGGCGGCGACCAATTCGCGTCCGGCGGACGGCTGTTCCTTGCTGCCTCGGGTGTAGGTGAGGCGGTGCGAGGCTGCGCGGGTCGGTCGTATCTCGACGCCGGGCACGTCGTGCACTTCGGCCGTGACGGGGTCGATGTACCGGGCGGTGCCGGCCGCGGTCGCCTCGGCGAGGACCTTGCCGGAGAAGCCAGGGCGCACGCTGGTCACCACCTGGGCGGGCATGAACTCGACGGTGTGCTCGGTGGGGTAGTGGTCGCGCACCCACGCGCGGAAAGCGTCCTCGTCGATCACCTGCGCGGCCCGCTCGCCTCCCTGCCGCGAGACGGAACCGATCTTCGTTCCGTCGGGCAACGTGGCGTCCGTCTTGGTGGTGCCGGCCGCCTTGTACTGCCGTTCGAGCAGGTCGTCGGCGGCGGTCTTGGCGTCCTTGTACGCGTCCTTGACCTGGTCGAGCAGGGCGCCGAGAACGGCCTGTCGGGTGACGGCGTCGCGGATCGCGGCTGGGTCCGGTGCGGTCGGCTTGGTCTGAGGCTGCTCGGTCACGCGGCACCCCCACCGTTCTCGATCACGGCGCGGAACTGGTCGAGTTGGGCGGCCGTGGCCTGCTCGATGGGCAGTCCGTAGGCGCGCTCGAAATCGGCGTCAAGCGTGGGCAGGTTCGCGCGCGAGGCGGCGAGCCTGAGCGCGTTCTCGGCGGCCTCGGGGCTCTTGGCCGGGGTCGGTGGCGCCGGCTTCTCGCCCTGCTTCGGGGCCTGTTGTCCCTGGCCGGTGCCGCGCTTGCGGGCGGCGATGGTGTCGAGTTGGGCGAGGTAGTCGGCCGGGGCGCCGGCTCGTACGGCGGAGGCCCGGATCTTGTCGAACTGCGCGGGGGAGTTAGCGCGTTCGGCGTGGGCGAGGTAGTTGGTGCGCGGGCCGGCCTGCTGCTCGGCCGGGGACTGCTCCCACGGGCCGGGTTCGGCGCGCTGCGATCGGTGCGGCTGCTGCCCGCGCTGTTGCCGCTGTCCGCGTTGCTGCTGGCGCTCGGCGCGGTGCTCGGCGGTCGGCTCGACGGGGTGATCACGGTCGCCGTCGTCGATGCTGCGGCCGTCCACGGGGATCATGAACAGGGTGAACAAGAGGTACTTGAGCGCGGCGGACTGGGCCTTGTTGGTGGCCTTGTCGGCGAAGTCGCTTGCCTCGCCGGGTACTTCGGCGGTGAGGCAGTCACCCGCGGGCCCGTAGACGTGGTACCGCATGGTGATGTTGACGTGCGTCATCTTCTCGCCGCGCCGCTCGGCGTGGTGGTCGGCGATGCTCGGCAGGATGAACAGGCCGTGCGCACGCATCGGGCCGGCCATGGCGCTCATCGCGTCGTCGACCCCGCGGAACTTGTAGCGCTGCTGCTGGTTCTCCTTGTCCTTCGCGACGGGCATCACGTCGCGCATCACGGCGGCGATGGCGGCGAACACGCGGGGGGTGCCGTCGGGAGTTCCGGCGGGGGCCGGCTGGTAGATCGGGGCCGGGACCGGTGCCGTGGGCGTCGGCGCGGCCGGGGCGTGGGGCAGGGGCAGGGCGGTGACGGTCACGGGCGCGGGCTCCGGGTCGTGCGGTGGCGGATGTGGGCGGCGTGCTTGGTGAGGCGGGTGCCGAGGGTGATGGCGTCGTCGGGCGTGAGCACGTCGTCGAGGCGGTCGGCACTGGGGCACTCGTCGAGCAGGGCCTCGCGGGTGCCGTCGGCCTCGGCGGCGCGCATGGCGCGCACGTGGTCGGACACGAACTCGGAGCACACGGCGAAGTCGAGGCGCAGCACACGCGCGGCGTGCGCGGTGAGCAGGCGGCCCACGGTGTCCGGGTCGGCTGCGTAGGACAGGGCGAGGTCGTCGAGCAGGGCAGCAACGCGGCTGCCGAGAGGCAGGCGAACGGCCTGCCCGTCGACCGTGAGCTGAGGGGTGATCACGCGGCCGACTCCGTCTCGGTGACGGCGCCAGTGGCCACGCTGTACGTGCGGGGGCCGGACCAATCGACATCAGGGAGCAGACGGCGGAGCAGGCCATACGCGGCGCGGTGCTGCTCGGCGTCGGCGCCCACGGGGCGGCCGTCGGCGTCGGCGAGGACAACCCACTTCGCGCGGCCGTCCTCGCCGGCGTGTGTCTGTACGGCGGCGGTGCCGGGGGCGATCTGGTCGAGCTGACGCGCGATGACGGCGCGGCGGGTGAGTTGTCGGCGGGCGCGGTGGGCGCCCTGTAGGCCAGATATGGCGCGGGGCATGCGGGTACGCTGCGGGGTGTTCACGATGGTGCCTTTCTGGTGCTGTCGGGCGGGCCGTCCGGGGGCAACCGGGCGGCCCGTCGTTTTTCAGGCGGCGGCGCGGTGCGCGGGGGCTGGGGCCTGCTGGCGTTCGAGGCGCCGCAAGATCAGCTCGGCCTCGGGGGCGAGGCGGCCCGCGGCGCGGTCGGCGTCGCGGCGGGCGCGGGCACGGTCGAGGGCGCGGCGTGCGTTGGCGATGGCCTGCGCGCGGGGGATCACGGCGGCGTTCATATGGCGGCCTGCTCGCCGATGGCCGGCGCGGTCGTCTTGATGAGCTGGGCGGCGTTCACGCCGTAGTGCGCCTCGACGCGGACGGCGAGGGCGGCGGACGGCGCGTTACGGCCGTGCCACAAACGCCATGCCGTGGTTCTTGCAACCTTCAACCGGTGCTGTAGATCTACGGGGCGGCGGTCGCCGAGGGTCTGAGCGGCGGTGTGCAGGGCTGAGCGGTCGTACATGTCACTGTCCTCCCCGTGAGCGGTACGTACCGCCCACGAGTGGAACAGTACACGCGTGGACAGGTGCCGCAAGATCAAATGGGTGGCGGAAAGTGACGGAGATCCTTACGTTTCCCTCACCAAATACACATCTGGGCAGGTCGGAAGATGCCTTCCGATCACGCGGTGCCAATTTCTGGCCACGGAACGCAAGGTTCGGGTAAGGTTTCGCTCACCTGTTCGATGTGGGGGCGAACATGCCATGTGCATATTTTGGACGGCCTATGGGCCGAAAATTGAGCTGTGGAACTACGGACCGCCCGTGCGCGGTATGTTCCACGCATGGAACAAGACTCTGAACGCGACCCAGAACAGACGAGACGCGAATTCGGCGACTGGCTACACGCCCGTCTCGAAGAACGTGGCTACGTCCTCACGCCACGTGGCGGGGGTCAATCTCGTTTCGCAGAAGACGCCGGCCTCGGCCGCTCCACGGTCGGGCGCATCCTCGGCGGCAAGGGCGCCACAGACACCGAAGTACTCAAGGCCATCGCGAAAGCCCTAGGTGTGCCCTACGGGGAAGTACTCGTGCGCGCCGGCATTACCACCTGGGAAGAACTCGCGGCGGTGCGAAGCCCTACACCGCCTGCGGCAACCGGCCGCTACCTAACTGCCGAGCAAGCTGCCGACGGCCTCGGATTCGCCGAGGGCGTCGAACCGGAACGGTCCGTGTTCATCGCCAGCACCAACGCACTACAAAACCAACACCAGGCCAGGACGGGAGGCGCCAACCGCGCCGCCGGAACCTGACCCTCAGATGGGAGAGACCGAATGAGAAACCGCGCCGACACCGTCGCCCCGTTACTCCTGAGCGTCGGGATAACCGGCGCCTCACTCGGTCTCGCCCTGAACAAACGACGGCTCGTCTGGGCCGGGTCCCTCGTAATGGCGCTCGGCGCCCTCGCAACCGTGCGCCGCACGATCCTGCACGCGCACCAGGCCAGTGACGACCAGCTCGCAACCGCCGAAAACACCGGCTACCGCAGAGCACTCGCCGACGTCGCAAGCGGCCGATTCGACGGGGACACGCCGCCCTCCCGGGGGGCGGCCAGCACCAAAGACAACGTTATCCACCTGCGCCCGCCCGAGGGCGGCTCACAACGCGAACGGAAGGCACAGTGACGAACCTGCACGTACCGCTCACGTTCCAAGGCTCACCGGCCAACATCGGCGAGCCTTGGATCGGGTACATCCGCGTGAGCACGTGGAAAGAAGAGAAGATCAGCCCCGAGCTGCAAGAGACAGCCATCACGGCATGGGCCAGGCGCACGGGGCGCCGCATCGTCGATTGGGTGGTCGACCTCGACGCCACCGGCCGCAACTTCAAGCGCAAGATCATGCAGGGCATCGAGCAGGTTGAACGCAGCGAACCCGTCGGCATCGCCGTTTGGAAGTTCAGCCGGTTCGGGCGCAATGATCTCGGCATTGCCGTCAACCTCGCCCGACTCGAACACGCCGGCGGCCAACTCGCCTCGGCCACTGAAGAGGTAGACGCACGTACGGCTGTGGGCCGCTTCAACCGCGCCATCCTGTTCGACCTCGCCGTTTTCGAGTCGGACCGCGCCGGCGAACAGTGGAAGGAGACGCACGAGCACCGGCGCAAGCTCAAACTTCCCGCCACAGGCCGACCGCGCTTCGGATACATCTGGCACCCGCGACGCGTGCCCGACCCCCAGGCGCCCGGCGGCATCCGACTGCAAGAGGAACGCTACGAACGACACCCCGACCTCGGACCCATTGGCGCCGAGCTGTACGAACGGAAGATCGCCCGCGACGGCTTCGCCACGCTCGCCCACTGGCTCAACGACGAGTTAGGCACCCCAACCACACGCGGGAACCGATGGGGAGTGAACACCGTTCAGCGCTACCTTGACTCAGGGTTCGGCGCCGGCCTGCTCCGCGTTCATGATCCGGAGTGCACATGCGGCCTCGGCCGAGACCACTTTTCCGGCTGCAAGGCCGGCCGCATGATCTACATAGCCGGCGCCCAACCGGCACTCATCACGCCGGACCAGTGGGCGGAATACCAGGACCATCGCGAGGACGTGAAGAAGACGCCCCCGCGCGCCCGCAACGCCATATACCCGACTACGGGTCTCGGCCGGTGCGGGCACTGCCGCGGCTCCGCCGTCGCCCGATCCGGCCGCGCCCCCAAGGGCGGCGGATGGATCCAAGGGCATACGTTCGTGTGCTTCAACCACAAGAACAAGGGAACGTCCGCGTGCCCGCCTGGCCTGTACGTCCTCCGGGACGAGGTAGAGGAGGAAGTCCGCGACTGGCTCGCGCGCGACGTCGCCGAGGACGTTGACAACGCGCCGGCCGTCCCCGCGCAGCGCACCGCGCCGCCGGACCCGCGGAGGCAGGCCGCCGAGACGCGGGCCCGCCTACAGGCCGAACTCGCCAAGATCGATGCCGCGCTCGACCGGCTCACCACCGATCACGTACTCGATCCTGACAAGTACCCAGCCGACACGTTCGCGCGCGTTCGTGACCAACTGCTGAGCCGGAAAGGCGAGTTGGTCGAGGGTCTGCAAGCCGTTGCCGACGACGAGGCCACGCCCGACCGCGCCGACTTCCGCCCACTGGTCGTTGGCCTGCTTGCGGAGTGGGAGACCATCAGCAACGTCGAGAAGAACGCGTTTCTACGTCAGCTCATCCGACGTGTCGTAATCACCAGCACCAAGAGCGACCAGGGCGCAAAATGGGCCCTCAGTCGCGAATATGAGATCCACCCCGTGTGGGAGCCCGACCCGTGGGCCGACCGCTAGAGCACGAACCATGCAGGCACGCTTGATTGTTTCTGTGCCCGCTGCCACTCTCTGAAAGTCGCACATCAGCGCACGGAGGGGGCCCGATGCTCGCGTGTCCTTTAGAACCACTGACCCACATCTACGGCCTCACCGCCCTGATGAACGCACCCCTGCGCCTGGGCGCCACCGTCGTCGTCCTGCCGCGCTTCGAACTGGAGACGTTCCTCGCCGCCATCCAGAACCACCGCATCACCGGCCTGTACGTCGCCCCGCCGATCGTCCTGGCCCTCGCCAAGCACCCGGCGGTCGCCCAGTACGACCTGTCCTCACTGAAGTACGTCGTCAGCGCCGCCGCCCCCCTGGACGCCGAACTCGCCGCCGCCTGTTCCCGAAGGCTCGGCCTGCCCCCGGTCGGCCAGGCGTACGGGATGACGGAACTCTCGCCCGGCACCCACGTCGTCCCCCTCGACGCCATGCACGACGCGCCCCCCGGCACCGTCGGCAAACTCATCGCCGGCACCGAGATGCGCATCGTCTCCCTCGACGACCCCGCCAAGGACCTCGGCACCGGCGAACCCGGCGAGATCCTCATCCGCGGCCCCCAGGTCATGAAGGGCTACCTCGGCCGGCCCGACGCCACCGCCGCGATGATCGACCCCGACGGCTGGCTGCACACCGGCGACGTCGGCCACGTCGACGCCGGAGGCTGGCTGTTCGTCGTGGACCGCGTCAAGGAACTCATCAAGTACAAGGGCTTCCAGGTCGCCCCCGCCGAACTGGAGGCCCTCCTCCTCACCCACCCCGGCATAGCCGACGCCGCCGTCGTCGGCACCTACAACGACCAGGGCAACGAGGTCCCGCACGCCTACGTCGTCCGCCAGCCCACCGCCACCGCCCTCTCCGAGGGAGAGGTCATGATGTACGTCGCCGAACGCGTCGCCCCCTACAAACGCGTCCGGCAGGTCACCTTCGTCGCCGGCGTGCCACGCGCCGCCTCCGGCAAGATCCTGCGCCGGCAGCTCAGGGAACCCAGGGAGGACTCATGACGTCGATTCGACGCACCCACGCGCGTGCCGTCGCGACCCTCAGCCTCGACTCGCCGGCCAACCGCAACGCCCTCTCGGCCGCCCTCGTCGGCGAACTCGCCGACGCGCTGACCGACGCAGCCAAGGACAGCGCCGTACGCGCGATCGTCCTCACCCACACCGGCAACACCTTCTGCGCCGGCGCCGACCTGCGCGACCCGCCGCCCGCCGACGCCCTGACCGGCCTGCTCCGGCAGATCGTCGAGCTGCCCAAACCCGTCGTCGCCCGGGTCACCGGACACGTCCGCGCGGGCGGCCTCGGCCTGCTCGGCGCCTGCGACATCGCCGCCGCCTCCACCGAGGCCGACTTCGCCTTCACCGAGGTCCGCATCGGCGTCGCCCCGGCCATGATCTCCCTGCCCCTCCTGCCCCGCACCGACCCCCGCGCCCTCGCCCGCTACTACCTCACCGGCGAACGCTTCGACGCCGCCGAGGCCGCCCGCATCGGCCTGCTCACCCTCGCCGGCGACAACGTCGACGCCGTACTCGAACCCGTCCTGGACGGCCTGCGCCGGTCCGCGCCCCAGGCCCTGGCCGAGACGAAGGCACTGCTCACGGCTAAGGTGCTGGAGAGCTTCGCCCGCGACGCGGAAGCGCTGGCCGGCCTCTCCGCCAGGCTGTTCGCCTCCGCCGACGCCCGCGCGGGCATGACGGCCTTCCTCGAACGACGGGACCCCCCATGGGTGGTGTGAGCACAGCCGAACGCGACCGCGCCCCCAAGCAGGACCGCAGCCGCGCCACCCGCCGCAGACTCCTCGAAGCCGCCGTGGCCTGCCTCGCCGAGCACGGCTGGGCGGGCTCCACCGTCTCCGTCGTCGCCGAACGCGCCGGCGTCTCCCGCGGCGCCGCCCAGCACCACTTCCCCACCCGCGAGGACCTCTTCACCGCCGCCGTCGAGTACGTCGCCGAGGAACGCTCCACCGCCCTGCGCGCCCTCTTCCCCGACGGCGCCGGCGACGACCGGCGCGCCGTCGTCGGCGCCCTCGTCGACCTCTACACCGGGCCGCTCTTCCGCGCCGCCCTGCACCTGTGGGTCGCCGCCTCCTACGAGGAACAGCTCCGCTCCCGGGTCACCGAACTGGAGGCGCGCGTCGGCCGCGAGACCCACCGCATCGCCGTCGACCTCCTCGGCGCCGACGAGACCCGCCCCGGCACGCGCGAGACCGTCCAGGGACTCCTGGACATGGCCCGCGGCCTCGGCCTCGCCAACCTCCTCACCGACGACGCGGGCCGCCGGGAGCGGGTCGTGGCCCAGTGGGGCGCACTCCTGGACGAGGTACTGCCCTGAGCGGGCCCCCACCGTCGGGGACCCAGCGCGCCTCGGGAACTGATCGGACCCTCGGGACCTGATCCGGCCCTCAGGGACGACCGCCCCTCAGGTACAGCCGCCCGCCCCTCAGGGGCTGAGCCGCTCCACGCGCCAGCCGCCGTCCGCCTCCGCGACGTACCGCAGCCGGTCGTGCAGCCGGTTCTCGCGGCCCTGCCAGAACTCCATCGCCCGCGGCGCCACCCGGAAGCCGCCCCAGTGCGGAGGTACCGGGACCTGCTCGCCCTCCGGATACCGCGCCGCCAGCTCCGCGTAGGAGGCGTCCAGAGCGGCGCGGCCGGCGACCACCGAGGACTGCGCGCTGGCCCAGGCACCCAGCTGCGAGCCGTGCGGACGGGAGCGGAAGTACGCCGCCGTCTCCTCCCGCCCGGTACGGCGCGCCACCCCCGTGACGATCACCTGCCGGGCCACCGGATGCCACGGGAACAGCAGCGAGACGTGCGGGTTCTCGGCGAGGTCGCGGGCCTTGCGGGAGTCGTAGTTGGTGTAGAACACGAAGCCCCGCTCGTCGAACTGCTTCAGCAGCACCGTGCGCGAGGTCGGCCTGCCCTCCGCGTCCGCCGTCGAGACGATCATGGCGTTGGGCTCGAAGAGCTGCCCCTCCGTCGCGGCCTGCTGGAACCAGCGCGCGAACTGCTGCACGGGAGAGGCGGCCAGATCGGCCTCGGCGAGGCCCTCGGCCCGGTACTGCTTGCGCATCGAGGCGGGATCGAGGGAGACGGCGTCCGGTTCGGTCACCCGGTCATCCTGCCGTACGCACGACCGCCGCCGCGGCGCACCCCACCGTCCGCGGATGGCACTCAGTGCCGCGGCACTCCCCAAAGGTGGCACCCGGAGATATGGTGCTGGTGCCATCCCGGTGGGTGACCCCCGGGCGCACCGGGCATCACCCGGGTGACCGCTCAGGACCGCGCGGCTTCGGACATCAGGGGTTCGCAGCACGGCCGCGGAACCACCGAGCGCCCACGCCGTCCGCCGCGTCCACCCACGCCATCGGTCCCACCCCGAGCAGCCGTGGCACCGACTGCCGCACCTACCGTGAGGAGCCGCCCGATGTCCGACTTCGTACCCGGACTCGAAGGAGTCGTCGCGTTCGAAACGGAGATCGCCGAACCGGACAAGGAAGGCGGCGCCCTGCGATACCGGGGCGTCGACATCGAGGACCTGGTCGGCCACGTCTCCTTCGGCAACGTCTGGGGGCTGCTCGTCGACGGGGCCTTCAACCCCGGCCTGCCGCCCGCCGAGCCGTTCCCGATCCCCGTCCACTCCGGTGACATCCGGGTCGACGTCCAGTCGGCGCTCGCCATGCTCGCGCCCGTGTGGGGACTCAAACCCCTCCTCGACATCGACGCCGAACAGGCCCGCGACGACCTGGCCCGCGCCGCCGTCATGGCCCTGTCCTACGTCGCCCAGTCCGCCCGCGGCCAGGGCCTGCCGATGGTCCCCCAGAGCGAGATCGACAAGGCCCAGTCCGTCGTCGAACGCTTCATGATCCGCTGGCGGGGCGAGCCCGACCCCAAGCACGTGGCCGCCGTCGACGCCTACTGGACGTCCGCCGCCGAACACGGCATGAACGCCTCCACCTTCACCGCCCGGGTGATCGCCTCCACCGGTGCGGACGTCGCGGCCGCCCTGTCCGGCGCCGTCGGCGCCATGTCCGGGCCGTTGCACGGCGGCGCCCCCTCCCGCGTCCTCGGCATGATCGAGGAGATCGAGCGCACGGGCGACGCCGAGGCGTACGTCAAGCAGGCCCTGGACCGCGGCGAGCGCCTCATGGGCTTCGGCCACCGCGTCTACCGCGCCGAGGACCCGCGCGCCCGCGTCCTGCGCCGCACGGCCCGCGAACTGGGCGCGCCCCGCTTCGAGATCGCCGAGGCGCTGGAGAAGGCCGCACTGGAGGAACTCCACAACCGGCGCCCGGACCGGGTCCTGGCGACCAACGTGGAGTTCTGGGCCGCGATCATGCTGGACTTCGCCGAGGTGCCGGCGCACATGTTCACGTCGATGTTCAGCTGCGCGCGCACGGCAGGCTGGTCGGCCCACATCCTGGAGCAGAAGCGCACGGGCCGCCTGGTCCGGCCGTCCGCCCGCTATGTCGGCCCCGGGTCACGCGGCCCGCAGGAGATCGAGGGATACGCGGACATCTCCCGCTGACCCGGGAAACGCAGGCGACCCGCGAGCTCGGATCCTCCGCCTGGGGCGGGGGCGCCGGCCGGACTCACCGGCGAGCTCGCGGGTCGGGTGACTGCGTTGGATTAGGCCGGCTGCGTACGACGCGCGCACGCTGGTCCGGCACCGCAGTGGATGGATGGCGGACCGCTAGCCCGCAGCCACCTCACGCGTCCGGGTTTCACTCATGTACCCGATCACCTCCCTTCTCATGTGAACGCCACATTAGGCAGCGCGCTGGAGGCGTTCAAGTGATTTTCGGGAGTTCCGGCGGCGCGGGTTCCGCCCGGACCGCGTAGCCGTATCCGTCACCTCGCTGCACCAGGCGCAGGTTCCGGTGGCGGACGTTGAACCGGCCCACCGCCGTGGTGAGGCTGTGCTGCCCCGTCGCCCGGACGGAGATCCGGCCCGTCCAGGTTCCGGCCCATGAGCCGAAGGGCACGACCGCGCGTACCAGATCCCCGGTGGCGTAGCCGAAGTGCCGCTTCCGGCGGGGCCGCAGAAGACGCGGGAAGCCGTACCGGTCGGGAGTGGTGCGGGCGTAGGAGCCGCGGCCGGTGGCTGTGACGAGCAGTACCTGGTCGGGGAACCGGACGATCAGGCCACCGTTCTCGTGATCGAGGCGGCCGACGGACAGGGCGTCCAGGGTGTGCGTCTTGGGCAGGCCCATCGCGTCGCGGTTCGCCTTGGTGAGGTGGCCCGCCCAGGCGTGCACGGGTATGCCGAGCGACTCCAGCGCTTCCGTGAGCAGCCGCTGGATCGCGTTCATGGCGGCGGCGTCACGGAGCGGTGCCCGGGTCTGCTCGAGGATTCTGGCCAGCAGGCCGGGTCGGCGGGCGAGGAAGGATTCGACGGACGAGGTGCCCTTCGCCCTGTTGCACGGGACGCAGGCGAGGGCGAGGTTCGAGACGCGACTCGATCCTCCCCGGCTGCGGGGGATCAGATGTTCCTTGTTCAGGGGCACGCCGGTGGCGCCGCAGTAGGCGCAGGCGCTGTTCCACTTGGCGCGCAGGTAGGCGCGTGCGGTGGTGCCGGCGAGGGGGCCCCGCGCGTACTCCGCACCGCGCAGCGGCCTGCCCGCGCTCAGGGAGTGGGTGTCGAAGCCGGCGCGCTCCAGGTGGATCGCGGTGACGGGTGCGCAGCGGGACAGACGGCGGGCGATCGAGAAGGTGGTGTCGACGCGGTGACGCAGGGAGGGCGGGAGCCATCGCTGCGGGTGGGTGCGGTTCTTCGAGCGCGGTGCGCGGTAGCGGCGGTTCGCCGAGCGGCGTCTGCCGCGGTAACCGGCGCGCTGGATCATGGAGTTCCGGATCTGCGCGCCCCGGTGTCGGAGTTCGATCGAGACGAGCCCCCGGCGGACGGTGACGACACGGCCTCCAGCGGTTTCCCTCCTCTCGTCGGTGAGGACGAGGCCGGTGCCCGTGGAGCCGGGGTCGACGCGCAACTGCACGCCGTCGACCTCCGACTCGGCGCGTGTGCGGCCCTTCAGCCGAAGCGTGAAGGGCACCTGCCGGGCGACCACGGCTCTTCCTCCGTCCAGCAATTCTCGGGCGCGGGCGGGGTGGCAGGGCATGAGCGGCTGTCCGTCCCTGGAGAGGACGAAGACCCGTCCGGCGCCGGTGCCGCCCGTGTACGACGGACCGCGTGCGGAAGCGTCACCGCTCCCGTTCTCTGCCGCCTCGGCCGCCGTGGCGGCGGACTTGGCGTGACGCCGGCGGAGCGAGGTGCCTTTTCCGCCGGTCTCCCCTCGCCCATGTTCCCTGCCGGTGCTCCGCCGGGTGGCGGGGTGTCCGTGAGCCGTTTCGTCCCTGCTCCCAGGGGTGTCTGCTCTCACGGATTCCAGAGCGGGCTGCTGAGGAAGCACAGCCTGGTGGGTCTGCTCACCCGCAGGAAACGTAGTCATCGGGGCACCTCCCTGATCCCGGGACCGTGATGACTGGGGCTGGTCACTCGACGACCTCGTGGTCGGGGAGCGAGTGACCTCCTTTCAGCGTGGAACCGACGGTAGGGTCCGAGTTCCGTACGGCGCATGCGGAAGCCGGGAAACAACCCGTTCTGGCGCATCCGCCGCGTTTCCCGCCCGCGGCCGCTGCCGCTGCCTGCTCCGGCCTCGTGGGCGACGAATGTCGCTGTCGTAACTCGGCCTGATCGCCTAGCTTTCCGACCATGAGACAGCGACGCGCGATTCTCAGCGGACCGACCTTCGAGGACCGGGATCGAGGCGCACGCGCGACGGAAGGCGATCCGCCGGTGTCTGATCTTCGAATCGCGCCCGTCGTGGGCGACCCCATGCTCGAGGAGTGGCGGCGGGTGCACAACGTCGTGGTGCCGCCTGCCGCCCTGGAGTTCGACGAGGTGCGGGAGCGGAGTGGGCGCAACCGGCTGGAGAACGCCTATCTCGGGGACGTCCTGGTGGGGTGCTCGACCGTCCGGCCGCCGGTCGGTGAGGACGCGGTGGCCACCGTCATCGCGCGCGTGCTGCCCGGGTTCCGGCGGCGGGGCTTCGGGACCGCGCTGTACGAGCGGGGTCTCGCCCACGCGCGCGGTCTGGGCGCCCGGGTGATCGAGACCTGCGTGCTGGCCGTCAACGAGGACGGGGTGCTGTTCGGGCGGGCCCACGGGTTCGTTGAGACCGACCGGTATGTACTGGACGGCGAGACCGACGAATGGCTCGACATGCGGCTGGAGCAGCGGTAGGCGGCGGCCTTGACCTGCGGCAGGGCCCGCGCGTGACAGACCGTCGCGTTTCCGGCACACAACGATTCCTTCAATCTTGCGGGAACTCGATGTGTGCTGCGTCACGTTCCAGTTAGATGATTGCAAGTGAGCGAACCGACGCGCCGTACGTGCGGACGCAGCTTGGCAGGGGGTCCAGGTGAGTGCTTCTCGGCGTAGTGGGACCACCGACGAGCTCGGTCCGGACGAACCCGGACGCGAAGGTCCCGAGGGACCCGGTGGTTCGGATCTTCTTGCCGCCCTGCTCGACGGCATGGACGCGGCCCTGTGCGCTTTCGACGCCGACGGTGTGGTCACCCACTGGAACCGGGAGGCCGAACGCATCCTCGGCTGGACCGCGGCCGAGGCCGTCGGGCGGCACGGGTTCGCCGGGTGGGCCGTGCGTCCCGCTGACGCCGAGGAGGTCCAGGGGCGGCTGATGTCCGCCATGCACGCGCCCGGCCGGCAGGTGCACGAGTTCGCCCTGCTGACCAAGGACGGCGGACGCGTCCTGGTGCGCACCCAGTCCGCCGCCGTGCACGGACCCGACGGGAAACCGGCCGGCGTCTACTGCGCCTTCAGCGAGGTGCACGCGCAGATCGACCTGGAGCGGTCCATCGCGCTGAGCGAGGCGCTCCTGGAGGACGCGAGCTGGGGGGTCGTGCTGGTCGACGTCGACCTGCGGCCCGCCGTGGTCAACGCGTACGCGGCCCGCGCCCTCGGCGCCGGGCGCACCGCCGTGCTCGGGCGGCCCCTCGGGGAACTGCTCTCCCAGGGCGTGGAGGAACTGGAGGGCGCGCTCACGCACGTACTGGCGGAGGGCGCGCCGCCCGCGCCCGCCGAACTGTGGGTGGGGGTGCGCACCCCGGAGGGCGAGCAGCGGCGCTGCTGGCGCAGCGGCTTCCTGCGGCTGGCCTCGCCGCTCGCCGAGGAGCCCGTGCCGCTCGGTGTGGGCTGGCTCTTCCAGGACGTGACGGAGCACAAGCAGGGTGAGCAGGAGGCCGCGCTGCTGCGGTTCAGGGCCAACCAGCTGCACCGGGCCGCGCGGGCGGCCGCCGAGTGCGAGGACCCGCGTGAGGCGGCCACCGTCCACCTGGACTTCGCCCTGGCCGGATTCGCCGACCACGCCCTGATCGACCGGGTGGCGGGCGGCGCGCTCTCCGACGCGGAGCCGGCCGCGCCGGTCCGGCTGGTCCGGGTCGCGGCCACGCCCGCCGGGGCGCCGGGTCCGAGTCTGCTCACCGGGCAGGCCGGGCTGCCCGTGCAGTACGGGCAGGGGCATCCGGCGCTGCAGTGCGTGGAGCGGGCGGGGTCCGTGCGGGCGAGCGCGGGGTCGGTGCCGGCCGACCAGTCGCGCGAGTGGGCGATCGGCCGGCAGTGGCCCGGCGACGCGGTGCACGCCCTGTGCGCGGTGCTGCGCAGCCGGGGGCGGACGCTGGGCGTGGTGACGTTCCTGCGCGGCGCCGGCCGGCCCCAGTTCGAGCGCGCCGACGCGACCTACGCGGAGGACGTGGCGGCGCGCATCGCGGCGGCGCTGGATCTGTCGGGCGTGGCGGGGGAGCGGTAGAGGGGTCTCCGGCCGCGGGACGCCGCCCCCTCCCGCCCCGTTCAGTGCCGGTAGAAGATCCGGTCGCCGTACTCCTCCATGACGCGGCCGTTCCACTCGTGGCCGCCGTCCACGTTGCCGGAGCGCAGCAGCGGGGGGTCGATGCCGCGGTCGGCGAGGGAGCCGGCCGCTGTGGCCATGACCGCCTGGAGGAGGGCCGAGGTGACGACGGTGGAGGCGGGGGCGAAGGGGGCGGGGACGGTGTCGACGGTGAGTTCCGCGTCGCCGACCGCGATCTTCGAGTCGAGGACGATGTCGCAGTGGTCCTTGAGGTACGTGCCGGAGACGTGCCGTGAGCGGGTCTCCGTCGCGTACGCCACCGATGTCACGCCGATCACCTTCACGCCCAGCGCGCGGGCGTTGACGGCCATCTCCACGGGGAGCGCGTTGCGGCCGGAGAGGGAGATGATCACGAGGGCGTCGCCGGCGCGCAGCGGTGAGGAGTCCAGGACGGCGCTCGCGAGCCCGTCGACCCGCTCCAGCGCGGAGCCGAGTGTGGCCGGCATGACGTCGACGCCGACGACGCCGGGGACGACGAGCAGGTTCATCAGGGCCAGTCCGCCGGCGCGGTAGACCACGTCCTGCGCGGCGAGCGAGGAGTGGCCGGCGCCGAAGGCGAAGAGGCGGCCGCCGGCGGCGACGGTGTCGGCGAGCAGGACGCCGGCGGCGTCGATGCTGTCGGCCTCCTCGTCGCGGACCCGCTGCAGCAGGCCGATCGCCGCGTCGAAGAACTGGCCGGCCAGCGTGCGGTCGCTCATACGGGGCCCTTCCGAGCGTCGGGGGTCTGTGTCGCGAATCACGGTGGATCACGGTGCGGTCTGGACCAGCGTGGTGTCAATACGGCGGTGGGGGAGCGCTGGTGGCCGGGGTGGCCGAGCGGGTGGGCCCGGCCGCGAACGGCCGTGTGGCCGCCCGGTTTCCCCGGCGCGGCCCGGTTGTCGGTGCTATGCGTCAGAATTGGGTCCAGGGCCAGCGCACGCGCCGCGGAGCCGTCGCGCTTCCGGCAGAGCTAATCGAGGGGCACGTATGTCCGGACTGATCGACACCACGGAGATGTATCTCCGCACCATCCTCGAGCTGGAGGAGGAAGGTGTGGTCCCCATGCGCGCCCGGATCGCCGAGCGGCTCGACCAGAGCGGACCGACGGTCAGCCAGACGGTGGCGCGGATGGAGCGGGACGGCCTGGTGTCCGTCGCGAGCGACCGCCATCTGGAGCTCACGGACGAGGGCCGCCGGCTGGCGACCCGGGTGATGCGCAAGCACCGGCTCGCGGAGTGTCTGCTCGTCGACGTGATCGGCCTGGAGTGGGAGCAGGTGCACGCCGAGGCGTGTCGCTGGGAGCACGTGATGAGCGAGGCGGTGGAGCGGCGCGTGCTGGAGCTGCTGAGGCACCCGACGGAGTCGCCGTACGGCAATCCCATCCCGGGCCTGGAGGAGCTGGGCGAGAAGGACGGCGCGGACCCGTTCCTGGACGAGGGCATGGTGTCGCTGGCCGACCTCGACCCGGGTGCCGACGGGAAGACGGTCGTGGTGCGTCGCATCGGCGAGCCCATCCAGACGGACGCGCAGCTGATGTACACGCTGCGCCGGGCGGGTGTGCAGCCCGGTTCGGTGGTCAGTGTGACGGAGTCGGCGGGCGGGGTCCTGGTGGGCAGCGGTGGCGAGGCCGCCGAGCTGGTGTCGGACGTCGCCTCGCACGTCTTCGTGGCCAAGCGCTGAGCTGCGCGGGAGCGGCCTGTGCTGCTGCCGCGGGTGTTCAACTGGCGTTGTGGGTGGGGTAGTTGTGGCGTGGCGTCGGCGCCGTCGAATCCGAGATTGGCGGGTCCGAGGCGCAGCGCTCGAGGGCTTCGCGTGCGAGGCTGTCGCGTGAGGCATATGACCGGAGGGGCTCGGGGCGGTGGCCCGGCGGTGTGGTCGCCGGACCGGGGAGAGGGGCGGGAGGATGCGCCGCAGACGAACAGAGGGCCCCGGCGCCGTGTGGCGCCGGGGCCTGTCCTCCCCTGTGCTGACCCGGAGCCCCGAGCTCTCAGGGTCATTCCCCTCGGACCGTTTTCCCCGAGCGGTCCGCCTCCCGCTGAAGATCTCCCCTCGGTGGCGGCGATCATTCCTTGAGAGGGGTCACTCGAACGAGGGGTGTTGCTCGCAGAAAGAGCATTTTCGAATACCCATTCGATAGCCTGCGGGGTGACGGGTCACGCAGGGCGTGCGCTACAAGGATGTGCACGAAGCACCGGCAGGACAGCGGTACGCGAAGCTAGGGGGGTGCCAGGACCATGGCGCGACGCATCGACGTGACCGGGGCGGGCGGCGTACGTCTCGCGGCCTGGGAGTTCGGCGACCCTCCCAAGGCCGATCCGGCACACCTCGTACCGGGCCAGGCCGCCCCGCTTGCCGGCTCCTCGCCGCCGGACGGGTCGCCGCCGCCCGACGGCTCCGTGCCGCACCCTCGGACCCCGGCCGGCGAGCCCGCGCACACCCCGGGCGTGCTGTTACTGCACGGCCTGATGGGCCGCGCCTCCCACTGGGCCTCCACCGCCCGCTGGCTGTCCGAGCGGCACCGCGCCGTCGCCCTCGACCAGCGCGGACACGGCCAGAGCGACAAACCCGCGCACTCGTCCTACACGCGGGAGGCGTACGTCGAGGACGCCGAGGCCGCCGTCGAGCAGCTCGGTCTCGGCCCCGCCGTCCTGATCGGCCACGCCATGGGCGCCCTGACCGCCTGGCAGCTCGCCGCCAGACGCCCCGACCTCGTCCGCGGTGTGGTCATCTGCGACATGCGGGCCTCCGCGCTCGGCGCCGCCTCGCAGCGCGAGTGGGAGGACTGGTTCAGGGCCTGGCCGATGCCCTTCGCGACGCTCGCCGACGTACGCAAGTGGTTCGGCGAGGACGACCCGTGGGTGGAGCGCCCCAACCCGTCGCGCGGCGCGTTCTACGCCGAGGTGATGCAGGAGTCCCCGGACGGCTGGCGTCCGGTCTTCGAGCCGCAGCAGATGCTGGAGTCCCGCGAGACCTGGGTCTACGACGCGCACTGGGAGGAGCTCGCCCAGGTGCGGTGCCCCACCCTGGTCGTGCGCGGCCTCGACGGCGAACTGGGCCGGGCCGAGGCCCAGGAGATGGTCCGCGTCCTGCCCCGCGGGGAGTACGCCGAGGTGGCGGACGCCGGCCACCTCATCCATTACGACCAGCCCGAGGCGTGGCGGGCGGCCATCGAGCCCTTCCTCGACGGCGTGCTCACGGCGCCCTGAACCGCACCGGACCGGGAGACGGGCGGCGCGGGAAGACCGGGCACGGCGGACAGTGCGGCCACCGGGGGGCGCGGTCAGCCCTTGCTGACGGCCGCCAGGATCTCCGGCAGCCGCCGTGCCGTGCGCGGCGCGGCCAGCCGCAGACCCAGCAGCGTGAGCGCCGCGCCGTACCCGGCCCCCGCCGGCAGCAGCAGCCAGGTCCAGGTGTCGCCGTCCGCGCTCACGTTCAGCCAGATCGCCGCCGCGATGACGGGGGAGCACAGCAGGGCGGACGCGATCATGCCGCCGAAGATCGAGACCCAGGCCAGCCCGGTCTGCCCGGGAGCGACGTTCTTGTAGCCCTCCTGCGGAATCGAGTAGGGGAAGCGGGCCGAGGTCCACGCGCCGGTCGCCAGCATCGCGCCGAGCAGCGCGAAGGACAGGCCGAGCGCCTCCGGCAGCTTCCGCCAGTCGCCGAGCAGCGCCGTCGTCAGCACGGTGACCAGCGTGGCGTACGGCAGGGTCACCAGAAGCAGGGCCAGCGCCCGGCCGCGCAGCTCGACGTAGGCGTCCCGGGCGCCTGAGATGGTCAGCGCGACCATCCAGAAGGCGGAGGTGTCCTGCCCGAACTGGTTGTACATCTGGATGCCGAGCATCCCGGCGGCGAAGCAGGCGAAGTAGACGGAGCCGGTGCCCTGCACCGCGTTGAACACCGGCACGATCAGGCCGATGGCCAGCGACGTCACCCAGGCCGCCTTGGTCTTGGGGTCGCGCCAGATGTAGCGCAGGCTGCGTTCCATGACGGTGCCGGTGCGCCCGGCGGGCAGCAGCCGGGCGAGGCCGCCCGAGGTCCGCTCCCGGGCCGGTGAGTCGGCGGCCTGGAGGGTCGATCCGTCGGGCGCGGTCATCAGCCGGGTCAGGTGCCGCGACCACACCGCGAGGAGCGCCACCAGCGCCGCCGCGCCCAGCGCGAGCTGCGCGACCGCGACGCCGTAGGAGCCCTCGCTCGCCGACCGCACGGCGCCGATCGCCGACGCGGGCGGCACCCAGCGCAGCACCTCGGCCGCCGGGTCGAGCTGCGCGAGCCCGGAGGAGCCCAGGCGCTGCGCCCCGAAGTTGACCAGCTGTGCGCCGATGGCCACGACCAGTCCGCTCAGCACCGCGAGGTCGCGGCCCTTGCGGCTGGTCAGCAGCCGTACGTTGGCGGCGGCCACGGCCCGCGCGAGGGCCACGCACACCAGCAGCGCGAGGGGCACGGCGACGACGCCGGCCATCCAGGCGGCACCGCCGTGCGCGAGTGCGACCACGGAACCCGCCAGCAGGCAGAGCGTGAACAGCGGCCCGATGCCCACCAGCGAGGCCACCAGCAGGGCCCGCACCAGCGGCCGGGGCCGCAGCGGCAGCATCACCAGGCGGGTGGGGTCGAGCGTCTCGTCGCCGCTGGGGAAGAACAGCGGCATCACCGCCCAGCCCAGCGCCAGAACCGCGACCAGCAGCACCACCACGGACTCGGCGTGCGCGTGCCCGCGCAGCGCGATCAGGCCGAGCAGTTGCAGCGCGGCGAACAGCAGCGTGACGGCGGCCGACGCGATGTACGCGGCCCGCCGCCCGCCGGACTGCCGGAGCCCGTTGCGCAGCAGCGACAGCTTCAGCCGTACGACGACGGGGGTGACGTCGGAACTCATCGCGCCCCGCCGCCCAGCCAGTCGAGGTCGGAGCCGCCGGCGCGGTCGCCCGCCCCGACGAGTTCCAGGAACGCCTGCTGGAGGGAGGGTGCCTCCCCGCGCACCTCCGCGAGGGTGCCGTGGGCGCGGATACGGCCCGCCGCCATGACGGCCACCCAGTCGCACAGCGACTCGACGAGTTCCATCACGTGGGAGGAGAACACGACGGTGGCGCCGGAGGACGTGTACCGCTCCAGCACACCGCGGATGGTCTGCGCGGACACCGGGTCGACGCCTTCGAAGGGCTCGTCGAGGAAGAGGACCTCGGGATTGTGGAGGAGGGCGGCGGCGAGACCGATCTTCTTGCGCATGCCCGTGGAGTAGTCGACGACCAGCTTGTGCTGGGCTCCCGCCAGGTCGAGGACGTCGAGGAGCTGGGTGGCACGTTTGTCGACCTCGGCGCCGGGCAGGCCGCGCAACCGGCCGGAGTAGCCGAGCAGTTCGCGTCCCGACAGCCGCTCGAAGAGCCGCAGCCCCTCCGGCAGCACCCCGATCCGCGCCTTGACCGCGACCGGGTCGCGCCAGACGTCGTGCCCGACGACCTCGACGCTCCCCTGATCGGGCCGCAGCAGTCCGGTCACCATCGACAGGGTGGTGGTCTTCCCGGCACCGTTGGGACCCACCAGCCCGATGAACTTCCCGGCGGGCAGCTCCAGATCGATCCCGGCCACGGCGACCTGCTGCCCGAACCGCTTCCAGAGCCCCCGCACCCGCACGGCCGCCGCGTCCGCCACTCGTCCCTCCGTCATGCGAGCACCCTACGGGGCGGCAGCCGGCCCGAGGGGCGCGGGGAACCGCGCGACGGGCACCGCGCGCCCGCGCCCCGCGACCGCCGGCCGGTTTGCAGCGGTCCGCCGTCGTCCGCGGCCGTCCGCGGCTGTTCGCGGCTGTTCGCGGCTGTTCGCGACTCGGCAGGCGCGACGGCGAACGGCTACCGGACCGGCCGCACCCGCGGGCGAGCGGCTACCGTCCCCGATGCACGCGACGGCGAGCGGCTACCTCCCCGCCGTACGCGACGCCGAACGGCTACCGGTCCCGGCCGCACGCGTACGCCAGCGGGGAGACCAGTTCCTCCGCGTCGGGCAGCCACCGGTTGGCGGGGGTCGGCCGGCACGCCCATTGCACGGCCCCCCGCGACCCGAAGCGCGTGGGCGGCCCGGCCACGTAGGAACCCTCGCCCAGCGCGACCAGGTCGAGCAGGGAGGGGCTCCAGCCGAGCTTGCGCACCAGGTCCGGCGTCTTCGCCGCGGCGCCAGGCAGGACGAAGAAGTGCATCCGGCGGTCCGGGGTCAGCGTCACGGGACCGAGCGTCAGCTCCATCCGCTCCATCCGGGCCAGGGCGAGGAATCCGGCCGTCTCGGCGACGGACAGCGCGTCGAAGGTGCGGCCCGTCGGCAGCAGGATCGACGCGGTGGGGTGCGTGGACCACATCCGGCGCGCCACGGTCGGACTGCCCGTCGCCTGCGTCGCCCAGTCCTCGCGCGCCGGGTGTGCGCCGGGGGCGGCGCACACCGCGTCGCCGCAGGAGCAGTACTGCACCCCGTCGACGGCTTCCAGCCAGGTCCCGGGGAAGACGTCCCAGTGGCGTTCCTCGGCGTAGCGTACGGCTGTCTCCAGCAGCGATTCCCCGCGCTGCTTCGGAATCTGAGCGGCTTCGGTGCCCGCGATCGTCTCGTCCACGCTCCACTCAACTCCCGCGTCCACCTGGAGTTACGGGGGTAGCGCGCGCGGGGGAGGAGCATCGATTCAGCGCCTGGGGCGCATGGATGCACGGGTGGGGGCGCGCAGGAGGATCCGCGACGGCGGCTGGGTACCCAGGTGAGGGGTCGGGCTTTCGTCTTTACCCCGGCAATCCTCGCATGCCTCGCATTTTCGGTATGTCCGCGGGGCATTGATCTTCCCGGCCGGATCTTTGCGGTGCACCGACCGGTGCAGCGTGACGCTCGCGGTCGCGAAAGACATGTCAACTCGGTGCGTGGGCAGGCACCGCAGCCACAGGGGGTACGCCAATGGCCGCAAGGCCGCTCGTCGCGCGGCAGCCGAACGAACGACTGCAGGCGCTCATCCAGGAGGCCGGCTGCTCGAACGCGGGGCTGGCCCGCCGGGTCAACATGTGCGGTGCCGAGCACGGCCTCGACCTGCGCTACGACAAGACGTCCGTGGCCCGCTGGCTGCGGGGACAGCAGCCGCGCGGGCGCGCCCCGGCGATCATCGCCGAGGCGCTGGGCCGCAAGCTCGGCCGGACGGTCACGATCGACGAGATCGGCATGGCCAACGGCAAGAACCTCGCCTCGGGCGTCGGTCTGCAGTTCTCGCCGACGGTGCTGGGGGCCATCGAGCAGGTCTGTGAGCTGTGGCGCAGCGATGTCGGGCGCCGCGACTTCCTGTCGGGGTCCTCCGTCGCCGCGTCCGCGCTGGTCGAGCCGAGCCGTGACTGGCTGATCTCCTCGCCGGACTCGCAGGTGGCGCGGGCGGCGGGACCGCGGGTGGGGCAGTCCGACGTGGCGGCCGTGCGCGCGATGACCCAGGCGCTCACCGATCTGGACCACCAGTACGGCAGCGGGCACGTGCGCCCGGTCGTCGTGCACTACCTCAACAGCGTGGTGTCCGGGCTGCTGGCCGGCTCCTACCGGGAGGCCGTGGGACGCGACCTCTTCGCGGCGGTGGCCCGACTGACCGAACTGGCGGGCTACATGGCCGTCGACACCGGTCAACCGGGCCTCGCCCAGCGCTACTACATCCAGGCCCTGCGTCTCGCGCAGGCGGCGGGGGACCGCGGCTACGGCGGCTATGTGCTCGCCGCGTCCATGAGCCACCTCGCCGCGCAGCTCGGGAACCCGCGCGAGATCGCCCAGTTGGCGCGGGCGGCGCAGGAGGGGGCGCGCGGTCGGGTGACCCCGCGTGCCGAGGCGATGTTCCACGCGGCGGAGGCGCGCGGGCACGCCCTGCTGGGCGACGCGCGGGCCGCCCAGGCGGCGTCCGGGCGGGCGATCGGCGCGCTGGAGTCGGCGGACGCCGCCTCCGGGGACGACGCGGCGTGGATCGCGCACTTCGACGAGGCCTACCTGGCCGACGAGTTGGCGCACTGCCACCGCGACCTGGGGCAGGCCGACGCGGCGGCGCGGTGCGCGCAGGAGTCCCTGGACGGCCATCCCGAGACCCGGGCGCGTCGGCGGGCCATCGGATATGTGCTCCTCGCCACGGCGCAGGTGCAGCAGCGTGAGGTGGAGCAGGCCTGCAACACCGGTATGAAAGCTGTCGAGTTGCTGGAATCGCTGCGCTCCAACCGGGGCGCGGAGTACCTGGAGGACCTCCAGACGCGACTGGAGCCGTACCGGGAGGAGCCGGTGGTCAGGGAGTTCGGGGCGCGCCTGGAGTTGCAGGCGGCCGCGTGAGAGGGGTCCGCGGACGCATGAACGTGCGGGGAACGGCGGGTTGATTCGCGCCGGGGACATGTACAGCGGTCCGCGGACCGGTTCTGTTACCGCCGTCACAGGGAAGGAGGTCCCGTCCTGAGCTGCGTGGCACCGGGCTCCGGGGACCCGGTAGCGTGAGCCGACGATTCCGAAGGTCCCCCATCAGTAGGAGTCCCGGTGACGCAGAGTGGACAGGGCGAGGAGCCCTCGGCGCGCCCCGCGCGCGAAGGCATCGTGCTGCCCTCCGACGGCGGGGAACCCCTGCTGCCGGGCATGACAGGTGGTTACACGGGCCCGTACGGCGGCCGTCAGTCCGGCCAACGGGACGGCGACGGCGGCCGGCACGGCCAGGAAAGCCAGAACGGTCACAGCGGCGCGTACGGCCAGAGCGGCCCGTACGGCGGCCAGGGCGCTCACGGTGACCCGTACGCCGCTCAGCAGGGCGGTGGCCCGTACGCCGACCACGGCGCCGCGGCCCAGGGCGGGCACCAGAGCGGTCCGTACGGCGGGCAGCAGCCCGGCCCGTACGGCGATCAGGGCGCCGCGCCGCAGGGCGGGCAGCAGCCCCCGGCCGTGGCGCCGACCGGCGGTCAGGCGTGGGGCACGCCCTGGGGCCCCGGACAGCAGCAGGCCCCGGCCCCGCAGCCGGAGCAGGGCGGCTGGAACCGCCCGGCCGCGCAGCCGGCGCCCTGGGGCGCCCCGGAGGCGTCCGGCGGCGGCATACCGTCCCAGCCGCTGCCCGCGGAGGAGACGCGCACCCCCGCGCCGTACGGCACCATCGGCGGCTACGGGCAGCCCGCGGCGGCCGGCTACGCCGAGGAGGGCGCCACCCAGTTCCTCCCGCCGGTCCAGGCGGGCCCGGCCTCCGCGCCGGAGGGCGCCACCCAGTTCCTCCCGCCGGTCCAGGCGGGCCCGGCCCCCGCGCCGGAAGGCGCCACCCAGTTCCTGCCGCCCGTCCCCGCGGACGAGGGGGCCACCCAGTACATCCCGCCGGTGGCTCCCGGGGCGCTGCCGCCCGAGATACCCGCGGAGTCCGCCGCCGAGTCGACGCACTACCTGGGCCGTGCCCAGTCGGGCCCGGGTCCGGGTGCGGGCCCGCTGCCGCCGGCCGCCCACCCCGACGCGCAGGCCACCCAGTTCATCCCGCCCGTGCCCGGGCAGAACGCCGCGCCGCCGTTCGGCGGGGAGCAGGACCGGCAGCCGCCCGCCGAGTTCGACAACCTCTTCCGCAGCGGGCCGGGCGGTGACGGCCCGGCCGGCGCCACGCAGCAACTGCCGCGCTTCGCGCAGCCCGAGCCCCAGCGCCCCGCGCCCGCCGCCTACTCCCCGCAGCCCGCCTACGCGCCGCCTGGCCAGGGCGGCGGCCACCGCGGCTACGACGACGGTGACGACGGCGGCCGGGGAGGCCGCAGCGGCTCGCGTCTGCCGTTGATCGCCGCCGTCGGCATCGGTATCGCCGTGCTCGGCATCGGCGCGGGGGCGCTGCTCTCCGGCGGCGGGGGTGACGGCGGCAGCGACGACAAGGACAAGACCGTGTCCGCGACGGCGCCCGCGACGCAAGGGTCCGCCTCGCCGTCCGCCGACCCGGCCAAGCAGCAGGCCACGGCCCTGGACAAGCTGCTCGCCGACAGCGGCGCCAGCCGGGCCTCCGTGATCAGCGCGGTCGCCGCCGTGAAGAACTGCGACAACCTCGGCCAGGCGGCCAAGGACCTGCGGGGCGCGGCCGCGCAGCGCGGTCAGCTGGTCACCCGTCTGTCCGGGCTCACGGTCGACAAGCTGCCCGACCACGCCGAGCTGACCACCGCCCTCACCAAGGCGTGGCAGGCGTCCGCGTCGGCGGACGAGCACTACGCGGCCTGGGCCGACCAGACCGCCGGACGCAAGGGCTGCAAGAAGGGCCAGGCCCGCACCACCGGCCAGACCGTGGCCGGCAACCAGGCGAGCGGCACGGCCAGCACCCAGAAGGCCAGGGCTTCCCAGCTGTGGAACGCGATCGCGAAGTCGTACGGCCTGACCCAGCGCACCCCGACCCAGCTGTGACCCGGCGGGCCGGGCCGCGTCCGCGAGCCCGGCCCGAGCGGGACACCTAGTCCAGCTGGGCGTTCGCCAGGGTCCTCGTCACGTCGGTGAAGCCCTTGCCGGCCGCCACGAGCCTGCCCTGCCGTACGACCTGGAGGGTGACGTCCGCGTTGACCAGGCGGGGGAAGCCGACGGGGGCGAGCCGGCTCTGGAAGGTCCAGTGCAGGGTGGGCGTGAGCCCGCCGGTGGTGACCTTCAGCCCCTCGTCGAGGGCGTGGGTGACGGCGTCGGCCGTCACCTCGTCGCCGCCGAGCGACTCGATCACCTGCTGGAAGACGGTGTAGGCGATCCACGTGGTCTGCACGCCGGCGTCCGCCGGGTCGATGCGGTTGTCGTCGAAGGCCTGCTTGCTGATCACTTCCTTCATGCCGTCCCAGCGCTTGTCGGTCGCCACCGGGTACCAGCCGGTGATGTACGCCCCCTCGTACGGCCCCGACCGCCCGCCGGACCCGTTGATCACGGTCTGGTCGACGCTGCCGAGGGTCATCGCGGTGCGCACCGTGGGGAAGTCCTCGCGGGCGCGGCGGAAGGAGTCCATGAAGGTGCCGGTGCGGTCGCCCAGCGCCGGCACCACGCAGCCCCTCTTCGCCGGGTCGGTGGTGATGGCCCGCAGGACGCGGTCCGACTGCCCCGCGTACTCGGTGGCGTCCTCCTGCGCCAGCTGGTCGCCGGAGGACGGGTGTCCGCCCGTGGTCAGTCCGGAGTCGAGCAGACCGGGCAGCTCGTCGCCCGCGATGCTGTCGGGGCGTACGAGCGCCACGGGGCCGCAGCTGCCGGCGAGTTCCCGGCCGAGGCCGGCCAGGAGGGTCGGCTGGCCGCCGTTGACCGGGTAGGACAGCGGGCTGGTGAACTCGGCGTTGGTGACGCCGTACCCGCCGATGTACGGGATGCCGGCGCCCTCCAGGGGAGGGAGGAAGGAGTCGCTGTACTGGCTGTAGGAGCCGACGACGGCGACGACGTTCTCGTCCACCGCGCGCCGCGCGCACTTCGCGGCGGTGATGCTGTCGTTGTGGTCGTTGCAGGTCAGGACCTTCAGCTTGCGGCCGTTGATGCCGCCCTTGCCGTTGATCCAGCGGGCGTAGGCCTGCGCGAAGGCGGGCATGCCGGGTTTGTTGGTCGCCGCGGTGTCGCTCGGGGCCCAGGTCATGACGGTGATCGGGTTGTCCCCGGAGCCCCCCGTGACACCGGGGACGACCCCGCAGCCGGCCGCGAGTGACGCACACGCCACCAGCGCCCCCGCGCGCAGGGCGGTGGCTCTGACGGGCCGGGTGATCGTGGGGAGGAAGGTGCTGCGGAAGCGTCGCCTGCCGGTCATGGGCACACACGCTTCCGCCACATCACCAACCTGGGGGTGACCGTCGGTTAGTGCGGGGTGACACCGGGGTGAACAACGGGGGTCGGTGAGACGCCCGCGCGGGGGAACGTACGATCGATGACCGTGCAAGGTTCGGAGAACTCTTCCCGTCGCGGCCGTCGCTCCTCCACCATGGGCGACATGCCACAGAACGACATGCCCTGGTGGCGCTGGCGCAGCAATGTGCGTTCCGCGCTGCACATGCTCTCCGACCCGGCGTTCCAGCGGGACGTCTGGCTGGCCGGCGTCGAGGGGTACGGCGACGTCACCGACGCCGTGTACCGCCTCGTCGAGGACACCTGGCTCGACAACTGGTCCGCCGAGAAGTACGTCGGCACGATCTTCCGGGACTCCCAGGAGGCGGCGCTCGTCGACACCGCCGTCCTGCGCGTGCTGCGGATCATGCACCAGGTCGGGCCCGACGCGCAGGTCTCCGCGTACGTCGACCACGACGCGTGGCCGGAGGCGGTGCGCGCGGCGCGGGACGCGCACGTGCGGATGGCGGCGGCCGACGGGGAGGACCCGGACACCCCGCCGCGCACGCTGGAGGTGCTGCGGATCATGACGCGGTCCGCGTAGCGGACGACCGTCCGCCCGTGCGGGCGGATATGGGACCCTGGGCTGCATGAACGAGCAGTCCGGCCCCGTCGCGGCCCCCGCCGACCAGTACGTCCTGACCCTGTCCTGCCCGGACAAGCAGGGCATCGTGCACGCCGTGTCGAGCTACCTCTTCATGACCGGCTGCAACATCGAGGACAGCCAGCAGTTCGGCGACCACGACACGGGACTGTTCTTCATGCGCGTCCACTTCTCCGGGGACGCTCCGGTGACCGTCGACAAGCTGCGGGCCAGCTTCACCGCGATCGGTGACGCCTTCCACATGGACTGGCGGATCAGCCGGGTCGAGGACCGGATGCGGGTCGTGCTGATGGTCAGCAAGTTCGGGCACTGCCTCAACGACCTGTTGTTCCGCGCCAGTATCGGGGCGCTCCCGGTGGAGATCGCGGCCGTGGTGTCCAACCACACCGACTTCGCCGAACTCGTGGGGTCGTACGACATCCCCTTCCACCACATCCCGGTGACCAGGGACACCAAGGCGGACGCCGAGGCGCGACTCCTGGAACTCGTGCGGGAGCAGGACGTGGAGCTGGTCGTGCTGGCCCGCTACATGCAGGTCCTCTCCGACGACCTGTGCAAGCAGCTCAGCGGGCGGATCATCAACATCCACCACTCGTTCCTGCCGAGCTTCAAGGGCGCCAAGCCCTACCACCAGGCGCACACGCGGGGCGTGAAGCTCATCGGCGCGACCGCGCACTACGTGACCGCCGACCTCGACGAGGGCCCGATCATCGAGCAGGAGGTCGAGCGCGTCGGCCACGGCGTCACGCCGGACCAGCTCGTCGCGATCGGCCGGGACGTCGAGTGCCAGGCGCTGGCACGGGCCGTGAAGTGGCACGCGGAACGCCGCATCCTGCTCAACGGACGCCGCACGGTCGTCTTCGCGTAGGCTGCCGCCCGGTCGCGACAAAAGCCCCCGCCCCGGTCGCGGCGGCAGCCGCTACATCCGGCTCATCGAGGCCGCCGCGAACAGGACGTCCCTGATCGCCTCCCGGTCTCCCAGCTGACCGGCGGCCGCCTCCTGCGGGGATACGTGGCCGGCGGCCAGACGGCAGAACTCGACGCCGTCGAGCGCCACATGGGCCACCTCGCGGTCGGCCGAGCCCACCGCCGCCGGGGAGTCCAGCGGGATCAGCCACTCGCCGCCGCCCAGGCCCTCGATCTCCAGCCGCAGGCTGCGGCCGGGCTCGCCCGCCGCGACGAGGTGCCGGCCCGGCCCGGGCAGGGCGAGGCCGCCCTGCCGGCGCGCGGCCAGCACCAGGGGCAGCATCCGGGCGGCCAGGTCGATCATGCGGTGCAGATGGCGTGCGGAGGGCGGCTCGTACGGGTAGTCGACCGCCTCCGCGATGTCCTCGGCGTGCACCCAGCACTCGAAGGCCCGGTCCAACATCGCGTCGTGCAGCGGCAGTTCGAACCCGCCGTACGCCACCGGCAGCCGGCCGGCGCTCCCGCCGGTGAAGGACACCGTGCGCACGATGTCGTGGCTCTGCTCCCGCCACGGCGCCCGCACGGCGCGGGTGGGCGGGAAGTGGGAGGCCCGCCAGTACGCCTCGGTGCGGGCGGCCGGGTCCGGCGCGTCCGCCGCGAGTTCCCCGAGCGGGTCGTCGAGGCCCAGCGCGACGGCGACCAGGCCGTCGACCGTCAGCAGGTGCGCGATGACGCCGGCGACGGTCGTACGGCGGCTCGTCGCCGAGTCCGCCTCGAACCAGCGCAGCCGTACGGGCGCGTGCCACTCGGCGTCCCCGATGTCCTGGAGCAGCGCGTCCAGGCGGGCGGTCTCGGCGTCGTAGGGGCCGGCCCAGTCGGGCACCGGGATACGCGGCGGACGCCGGTCGAGGCAGCCCTGCAGGACGCGGGTGCGCAGGGCGGGGTCCAGGTCGAGGCTCTCGGGCGGATGGAGCAGGCCGACCGCCTCGCGCAGCCGCAGCGCCTCGTCGGCGCAGGCGCCGCAGTGGCCGAGGTGCTCCTCGACGGCCTCCGTCTCCTCCGGCGCGCAGGCGGCCAGCGCCCACGCCCCGAGCAGTGACTTCAGAACGCGATGCTCCAGGGCGAGCGGGGCGGAGGGGGCGGAGGGGGACAGTGGGTTCCCGGTCCCGCCCGGGATCACGACCGCCGCGCCGGCCGCCGTATCGGCTGGCGCCGAGCCGGCTGCCGCCGGATCGGTCGCGGTCGGGCTGGTCGCCGCCGGGTCGACTGCTGCCGGGCCGCCTGCCGCCGGGCCAGTGGCCGCCGCCGCATCGACTGCCGCCGAGCCAGCCCCCGTCGTATCGGCCGCTGAGCTGCCCGCCGTCGGGTCGGCCGCCGTCGGTTCGAGCGCCGTCGGATCACCCGGTGTCCGGCCGGACACCGGCCGGGAGTCCGTTGGTGTGTTCAGCGTGGGCAGGGGGCGGCCGCCGTCCTCGACGGAGGCGCGGGGCAGGGGGATACGGGGCGAGCGGTCCGGTTCCCCGCCTCCGCCGGGACCGGCGGGCTCACCGGGGCCGGAGGGGGCGCCGGGGCCGTGTGCCGAGCCCGGTGACCCACCGGGCTCCCCGTCCGCGGCCCCGCGCACGGGGTCGGACGCCTCCGCGTGCGGGTCGTCGTTCCCGTCCTTGCCGTCGCTGCCGTCGCTGCCGTCGCTGCCGCCACTGCCGTCGTCCTTGTCGTCGTCCGCGTCCCGGTCGGGTCCCTGCCGGGCGTGCGCCCCGCGGCCGGGTCCCTCGTGTTCGTCGTCCGTCGCGAACGGGCTCGGGTCGCTCACGCCGCACCCCCGTACCCGGGCGGCGTGCCCGCCGCTCCGGAGTCGTGGGCGGTGGACAGCAGCTGGAGGCCCAGGCGCAGCCGGCGGCGGGCCTCGTCCTCGGTGACCCCGAGGTCGGCGGCGGTCTGGCGGTAGTCGCGGCGCTGGAAGTAGGCCAGCTCCAGCGCCGCCCGCAGGGGCGCCGGCATGGACTGGACGATGTAGTCGGCGCGGGCGGCGACCGAGGCGTGACGCACCTTGCGCTCCAGTTCCTCGGTGGAGCCGTGGCCGGCCCGCGCCAGCGCGGCGGTCTCGGTGGCGCGCAGCCGCTGCACGGCGAGGCGGTGGGTCAGCGTGGCGACCCAGGAGCGCAGGGGGCCCTGGCGGGGGTCGTAGGCGTCGGGGTGTTCCCAGACGTGGGTGAAGACGTCGCGCGTGACGACGTCGGCGGCCCGCTCGTCGCCGAGCACCCGGTGGGCGAGACCGTGCACCAGGGAGGCGAAACGGTCGTAGAGCTCGCTCAGGGCGGCCGCCTCACCGCGTGCGAGGCGCTGCTGCATCCTGCGGTCCCAGCGGGGCGGTGCGTCCCTCTTCGCCATGCGACCCCCTCACCCTGCCCGTGTCCCCGGCCAAGCCTGCGTCCACCGTCCCCTCGAATGTAGTCGGCACGGCCGGGGACGCACGCCCCTTTGTGGCAATGTGCGCCCCCCGCTGATCCGGTGGTGATAGAGGACCCCGACCGGGGGTGGCCCCTTCTCCCGCGGGCTCGGACCCGGTCGAACCGGATCGAAGGTGACGGGAACAAGCCGCTTTTGTTCGGTGGCCGTTTTCGCCGCCGTGTTTCCGGGAACGGCGGCTGGGCAGCCGCGCTGCAAGGAAGCGTAGGCATGACTTCCGTTTCTTCCGGCGACGAAGGGCATGGTGGTGGCGTTCAATGTGACGCACGGTGAGCAGGGCGACTGGGTCGTGCTGCGGGTGTCGGGCGAGCTGGATCTGGTGACGTCGCCGCTGCTGCGCCAGCCGGTGCACGACGCGGTGGCCGAGGGCCGCCACAGCATCGTCCTCGATCTTTCCGAGGTGTTCTTCTGCGACTCCAGCGGGGTCGGCGTCCTGATCGCCGTCCGCCGTCTGATGCGCTCCTGCCAGGGTCGGCTGCGGCTGATCCTGCCCGCTCAGGGGGCGGTCGACGGCTCGCACGTGAACCGGGTCCTGGGCGCGCTGGGCGTCCGCCGCCTGTTCGACGTGTACGCCGACGTCGACGACGCCCTCACGGAGGAGGCGGAGCCGTTGCCCGCGTAGGGCCGGCGGGTGGCAGGGATGGCGGGCGTGCGGTCGCTCCGCCACACCGTTGTCCCGAAATTCCCCCGGTCTTGGCACAAGCGTCGTTTTCCGGCTCCGGGAGGGCCGCCGGCGTCGTACGCTCCGTGCCAGACGCACCCCACGTGAGGTAAGGCGGCAGGAACGACATGGCCAGCAGCGAGTACGAGCGCAGGATCGCCGCCCGGTTCGCCACCTTCGACCAGGACGGCAACGGCTACATCGACCGCGCCGACTTCAGCGTGGCGGCCAAGGCGCTGCTCGCGGAGTTCGGTACGACGGCCCGATGCGACAAGGGCCAGGCGCTGTACATCGGCGCGGAGGCGTTCTGGCAGGGCATGGCGGGCATAGCGGACCGGGACGGCGACCAGCGGATCACCCGGGAGGAGTTCGTGAACGGCGCGGTCAAGCGCCTGCGCGACAACCCCGAGCGGTTCGCCGAGATCGCCCGCCCCTTCCTGCACGCGGCGCTCGCCGTCGCGGACGCGGACGGGGACGGCCGGGCCACCGTGGCGGACACCGTACGGGTGCTGACGGCGCTCGGGGCGAGCGAGGAGACGGCCCGCACGGCGGCCGCCGTCCTCGACACGGACGCGGACGGCAAGGTCGGCGAGACGGAGATCGTGTCGGCGTTCGCCCGCTACTTCACGGTCGCCGAATAACGGCCCCCGAGCCCGCCCCCGTGCCGGCCCCCGAGCCCGCCCCCGTGCCGGACGCCGAGCCTTCCCCCGTGCCGGGCTCCGAGCCTTCCCCCGCGCCGGGCTCCGAGCCTTCCCTCGCGCCGGGCTCCGAGCCGGCCCCCGCGCCGGGCTCCGAGCCGGCCCGCGCGTACCGTTCGCGCAGCTTGTACTTGAGCACCTTCCGCAGGGTGTCGCCCCGCGGAAGGGCGTCGACCACCTCCAGCCGCTCCGGCAGCTTGTGCACCGCCAGCCCCGCCCCGCGCAGGTACGAGCTCATCTCCGCCGCCGTCAACACCGTGCCCGTGGGCGGCCGTTCCACCACCGCGCAGACCAACTCCCCGCGCTCGGCGTCCGGCAGCCCGACGACGGCCACGTCACCGACGCCCGGATGGCCGTGCAGCAGGTCCTCGATCTCCTTCGCGGAGATGTTCTCGCCCTTGCGGATGATCACGTCCTTGAGCCGGCCGGTCAGCACCAGGTGTCCGCTCCCGGTGAGGTGCCCGAGGTCACCGGTGCGCAGGAACCCGTCCGCGTCGAAGGCCTCCGCGGTCTGCGCCGGGTTCAGGTAGCCCTGGCAGACCGCCTCCCCGCGCAGCCGCACCTCGCCGTCCACGATCCTGATCTCCATGCCGTCCGGCGGACGCCCCTCGGTCGTCGCCAGGTTCTCCGCCGTGTCGTCCGGCGCGCCCATGGTGATCATCGGCACCTCGGTCATGCCGTACCCGTGGGTGAGCCGCACCCCCATCTCCCGCTCCACGCTGTGCTGGAGCTCCGGCGGCTTGGGCGCCCCGCCCCCGGCGAGCAGTCGCAGCGTCGGGATCAGCTTGGTCTCCGGCCGCCTGCGCTGCTCGGCCAGGAACATCGAGTAGAACGCCGTCGACCCGCCGGCCACGGTGACTTTGTGCCTGCGGTAGCCGTCCAGCGAGGCGGGCAGCGCGAACTGCTCGAACAGCACCGCCGGGAAGCCGTACAGCAGCAGCATCACCGTGTAGTCGGGGCCGCCGATGTGGGCGTAGGGGAAGGCGATGGAGCCGACGTCGGCGGCCGTGGGGCGCAGCGCGTGCCCGAGGCAGGAGCCGCCGGCGATGAGTGAACGGTCGGTGTGCAGCACGCCCTTGGGGTCGCTGGTCGTGCCCGAGGTCCAGTAGATCCAGCGGACGGACGTGCCCTCGCCCGGCGGGTCGGGCAGCACCCGCGGATCCCCGTCGGGCAGCGTGTCGTACGCCTCGAAGACGCCCTTCGCGCCGAGCCGCCGGGCCATCTCCGAGTGGTCGAAGCCCCGCCACACGCCCGGCACCGCGAAGTACTCCGCCTTCGACGCGCGCAGCGCGAACCCGACCTCGCGGTCCCGCAGGAAGGGGATGACCGGGCTCTGGACCGCGCCCAGGCGGGCCAGCGCGAAGGACAGCAGCACCGTTTCGAGGCGGGTGGGCAGCTGCCAGGCGACGACCGTGCCGGGGCGTACGCCCATGCCGTACAGCCCGGCCGCGACCCGCTCGGCGCGGTCGCGGAGCTCGCCGAAGGTCAGGGTGCGTTCGTCCTGGAGGAGGACGGGCCGGCCGGGGGTGAGGCCGGCGCGGCGGGAGGCCAGCTCCCAGAGGGTGCGGGAGGAATCCAGGGCGTGCGCGGTGTCGGTCATGACAGGCACCCTCTTCTGCGGCTCGGCGTACCCACTGATCTGACGCCACGTCAGATCGTGCCGAGAGCGTAGGGCCCGTCGCCTTGTCGGTCCAGGGGTGCGGGAGTAGCGTCCCAGTGGCGCGGTATCTGACGGGCCATCAGATCAGCGACACCGGTGGAGGACCCATGACCGAACTGCCCCGCATCATCAGCGTCGACGACCACGTGATCGAGCCCGCGCACCTCTTCGAGACCTGGCTGCCGGCGCGGTACCGCGAGCGCGGACCCCAGCCCCTCACCGCGGGCATCGGCGAACTCGCCTACGTCGCGGGCAAGTACCAGATCACCATGGACCCGGACGGTCCGCCGACGGACTGGTGGATCTACGAGGACCTGAAGTTCCCGTACAAGCGCAACATCGCCGCCGTCGGCTTCGACCGCGACGAGATGACGCTGGAGGGCATCACCCGCGCCGAGATGCGGCGCGGCTGCTGGGACCCGAAGGAACGCCTCGCGGACATGGACCTCAACCACGTCGAGGCGTCCCTGTGCTTCCCGACCTTCCCCCGCTTCTGCGGCCAGACCTTCGCCGAGGCGCACGACAAGGAGGTCGCGCTGGCCTGTGTGCGCGCCTACAACGACTGGATGGTGGAGGAGTGGTGCGGCGACAGCGGCGGCCGGCTCATCCCGCTGTGCCTGATCCCGCTGTGGGACGTGGAACTCGCGGTCGCGGAGATCCGGCGCAACGCCGCGCGGGGGGTGAAGGCGGTGACCTTCTCCGAGATCCCCACCTACCTCGGCCTGCCCTCCATCCACTCCGGCTACTGGGACCCCTTCTTCGCGGTCTGCCAGGACACCGGGACCGTGGTGAACATGCACATCGGGTCGTCCTCGCAGATGCCGGCCGCCTCGCCGGACGCACCGCCCGCCGTGCAGGCGTCGCTGTCCTTCAACAACGCGATGGCCTCGATGATGGACTTCCTCTTCAGCGGCGTCCTGGTGAAGTTCCCGCGCCTCAAACTCGCCTACTCCGAAGGGCAGATGGGCTGGATCCCGTACGCCCTGGAGCGCGCAGACGACGTGTGGGAGGAGCACCGGGCGTGGGGCGGGGTCCGCGACACGATCCCCGAACCGCCCTCCACCTACTACTACCGGCAGATGTTCTGCTGCTTCTTCCGCGACAAGCACGGTGTGGCCTCGCTGGACGTCGTCGGGCGCGACAACGCCACCTTCGAGACCGACTACCCGCACGTCGACTCGACCTTCCCGCACACCAAGGAGGTCGCCCTCGACCATGTGAAGGGCCTCGACGACGAGACGGTGCACAAGCTGATGCGCGGCAACGCGATCCGCATGCTGGAACTCGACCTGGACGACTAGTGGACCTCGCCCACACCCCCGAGGAGGAGGAGTTCCGGGCCCGGTTGCGGGAGTGGCTCGGCAAGGCCCTGCCCTCGCTCCCGCCGAAGCCGTCCCCCGACGACTGGCCCGCGCGCCGGACCTACGACCTCGGCTGGCAGCGCATGCTGCACGACGCCGGGTACGCCGGTCTGCACTGGCCCGTCGACGCGGGCGGCCGAGGGGCGACCCCGACCCAGCACCTGATCTTCCTGGAGGAGACCGAGAAGGCGGGCGCACCCTACGTGGGCGCCAACTTCGTCGGACTCCTGCACGCCGGTCCCACCATCGCCGCCGAGGGCACCCCGGCGCAGCGGGCGCGCTGGCTGCCGCCCGTCCTGCGTGGCGAGGAGGTCTGGTGCCAGGGCTTCAGCGAACCGGACGCCGGCAGCGACCTCGCGTCCCTGCGCACCCGCGCGACCCGGGACGGCGACCACTACGTGGTCAACGGGTCCAAGATCTGGACCTCGCACGCCGAAGTCGCCGACTGGTGCGAACTGCTGGTGCGCACCGACCCGGACGCCCCCCGGCACCGCGGGATCACCTGGCTGGCCCTGCCGATGGACGCGCCCGGTATCACCATACGGCCGCTGCGGACCCTCGCCGGGTCCGCGGAGTTCGCCGAGGTGTTCCTCGACGACGTGCGGGTGCCGGTCACGAACCGCGTCGGGGACGAGAACGACGGCTGGCGCGTCACGATGGTCACGCTGTCCTTCGAGCGCGGCACCGCCTTCGTCGGCGAGGTCGTGGCCTGCCGCCGGGTGCTCGGCGAACTCGCCCGCGCCGCGCGGGACAACGGCCGCTGGGACGATCCGGTGCTCCGGCGGCGGCTGGGCGGGCTCAACGCCGAGTTCCGGGCGCTGTGGCGGCTGACGCAGTGGAACGTGAGCGAGGCGGAGGCCAGCGGGACGGGCGTGCCCGGGGCCGGCGGCTCGGTCTTCAAGCTGCGCTACTCGCACGCCCGGCAGGAGCTCTACGACGCCGCCGCCGACGTCCTGGGCCCCGAGTCCCTCGACCTCGACCGGCCGTGGGTGCTCGACCGGCTGTCCGCGCTGTCGTACACCATCGCGGCCGGCACCTCGCAGATCCAGCGGAACATCGTGGCCGAGCGCATCCTCGGCCTGCCGAAGGGACGGTGACGGCGAGGATGAGGTTCCTGCTCACCGAGGACCAGCGGGACCTGCGGGACGGCGTGCGGGGGCTGCTGGCCCGCCGGTTCGACACCGCGGCGCTGCGGGCCGCGGCCGACGCGCCCCGCCTGGACCGGGCGCTGTGGCGGGAGCTCGGCGCGGCCGGGTTCTTCGCGCTGCGGCTGCCCGAACGCGAGGGCGGCGTCGGACTCGGCCTCCCGGAGACCGTGTTGGCCTTCGAGGAGGTGGGCCGCGTCCTGCTGCCCGGCCCCCTGGTGGCCACCCACCTCGCGGCGGGCGGGGTACCAGGCGCGGCCACCGGGGAGACGGTCGTGACGACGGTCCTCGGCGGTCTCGTGGAGTGGCTGGCGGAGGCGGACGTCGTGACGGGGGACGCCGAGGACGCCGTCCCCCTGCGGTCCCTGGACCCGTTGACCCCCGTGCACCGGGTAGGTGCGGCGGCCACGGGGGCGAGGGGTTCGGCGGTGGCGCGGGTGTCCGCCGGGTCGGCGTCCGGGTCGCCCCCGGCGCTCTCGGTGCCGAGGGGCGACGGGGTGGACGGGGCAGCCGCCGTGCCCCCCGCGACCGGCTCGACCGGTGCCGATCCGGTCGCCGTGCTCCTCACCGCCGCCGAGCAGCTCGGCACGGCCGGCCGCACCTGCGAGCTCGCGGTGCAACACGCCCGGACCCGGGAACAGTTCGGCCGGGCGATCGGGTCCTTTCAGGCGGTCAAGCACCTGTGTGCCGGGATGCTCGTACGGACGGAGGTCGCCCGCGCCGCCGTCTACGCGGCCGCCGTCACCGCCGGGCCCGCCGACATCGCGGCGGCCCGGCTGCTGGCCGACGAGGCCGCCGTGCGCGGTGCCCGCGACTGCCTCCAGGTGCACGGCGGCATGGGGTTCACCTGGGAGTCCGAGGTGCACCTGCACCTGAAGCGGGCCTGGGTGCGGGCGCGGCGCTGCGGCGGGGACGCGGAGAGCCAGGAGTTGCTCGCGGCCGATCTGCTGACGTGAGCGACGCGGGGCGCGCCCGGCCCGCCGCCTCGCGGACCCGGCCGCAACGGGTGTCGCGGATCGTGGCACACCGGAATGACGGAGCGTCGATATCGGGTTGTGTCCTAGGCGTGACTCGTCACGTCCTGGAGTCGGAGCCGTGCTCCGGTACCTTGTGTGAGATGCGAGTGGTTCCGAGCACGAGCCATGCCGGTGTCGCCTCCCAGGCGCCTCCGGATCCGGCGGTGCGCGCCGTTCCTCGCCCGGTGAGAGGGCCTGCGGCCCCCACCTGTTCGACTCTCCGCAAGGAGCGTCGCACAGTATCCCGCACGGGTACTCCTTCGCGCTGGAATATGCCTGAAGCGCTTGTTGGGGTGACTGTACGTCAACCATGCTGTCTCGTAAGGGAATCACGTTCAGTGACCCTGGCTCTGGCTGTTGTTCTGGTCATGCAAAAAATGGCTACGATCGTGGCCCTCGTGAGGCGCGAGGCTATGTGTCCGCCGGTTCGGATGGTGTGAGCGGTGCAGGTGCTCCAAGTGCAGCTGGAAGTCCGGCCCGACCCCGCTGAGGTGGGGCGAGCGCGGCGGTGGGCCCGCTCCCGGCTCGCCGGGTCCGGCATAGGGGCCGACGAGTCCCTCGCCGAGATCCTGATCCTGCTCGTCTCCGAACTGGTCACCAACGCCGTGGTGCACACCGGCTGTCCGGCCGTCCTGCGGCTGTCCCTGCCCGGCGGGGCGGATGAGCCGGCCACCGTGCGCCTCGAAGTGGCCGACTCCAGCTGCCGGGCCCCGGTACCCCGGTGCGCGGACGGCGAGGAGACCGGCGGCCGCGGGCTCGCCCTCGTCGACGGCCTCGCCGACCGCTGGGGCTGGAGCCCCGAGGGCGCCGGCAAGCGCATCTGGTGCGAACTGGACCGCCGTACACCGACACAGGAGCCCGCGGTGGCCTACGGCGGTGCCGCGTCGGCGTCCGAAGCCGTCCCGGCGTCCGCGTCCGCCTATGAGGGGCTGGCGTTCGAGGTCGTGTGACCGGCGCTGAGGCCGGCCGGTCCACGGGCCGGGCCGCGGGCCGCTCTCCGGCCGATACGCGCGCGCGGTGGCGCGGCGCGGCCGGGGGCACGGGTGCAGCCGCTCGGTCGATCGCGGGCCGGGCGGACGGTGATGCGCCGGGACGTGCTTCCGTGCGCGCCCGTGGCAAAAGGAGCGTAACCGACTAATCGCCGATCGGGTGTTGACGTGACCTGTCCCGTTTGATCACGCTTGTGGTCAGCGATTCGCCGCGAGGGGACGGCGAGGGTTCCGGTGACGGGAACCCTCGGCGAGTGCGGGTCGTGATTCGGCGTCGGCTCCCGCGGGGCCAGGTGGAGTCGGGGCGGTACGCCGGAGTCGGATGGCGGTGCGCGGCGCCGTGCTCGGGGCGGGTGGGGGGCACTTGCCGGCCGGGCACGGACGGGGTGGGGGGAGGCGCACCGCCGTCCGACGCGTCACACGGGCGACGCGGGGCCGGTGCCGGCGTCTCTTCCCGGCCCTCCTCGCCCGACATCCATGGCCCTCCTGGCCCGACGTCGAGGTCGGCCGGCGGAGGGCCTCGCCGTCACAGCACGGCGACCGGTGCCACCGGTGTTCCGGTTGCGCCGACGAAGGGCTCGGGCATCGCCGACAGCAGGAACGCGTACCGCCCGGTTTCTCCACAGGCTGTGGACAACTCTTCGAGATTCCAGTTCTGGCCCTGGAGCATCCCCATCTCCACGAGGTCGAGCGCGTGCACCGGCAGCCACAAGTCGTCTATCTCGGGCGGAAATATCTCAAAGGTGAGCGTGTCGTTGGCGACGGCCGCGACATCGCGCGCGTGGAACCACTCCGGGGTGCCGAACGAGAGCCCCGGTGACGGATAGCCGTACGCGTCCCTGTCCCCGGCGAGATAGACCTGGATCTGCCCGGTCCGCACGAGCACGATGTCACCGGCGCGCACCCGGACACCGGCGAACTCCTCGGCCGCCTCCAGGTCCTCCGGGGTCACCGCGTGACCGCCGGCGAGCCGGTCCACGTCCCGCGCGCGGGCCACGTCGAGCAGGACCCCGCGCGAGACGACGTGCCGCGCCGTGTCGATGCCGCTGAACTCGGCGCCGCCGTGCGGGGTGATGGTGGCGGCCGGGCGGCCGTTGTAGATCCGGCCCGAGTGCGAGACGTGGGTCAGCGCGTCCCAGTGCGTGGCGGCCTGCAGGCCCATGGTCACGGCGTCGTCGCTGCACGCCACGGTGCCGGGACCGAAGATCTCCTGGTTGATCTGCACCATCGCGTGCAGCGGGTTGACCCGACCGGGGATCATCCCGGTCTGCACGCCGTCCTGCCGCAGCGGGAGCGCCAGAGGGACGCGGCGCCCGGTCCGGACGCAGCCGGCGGCCTCGCGGACCACCTCGTCGGTGATCAGGTTGAGGGTGCCGATCTCGTCGTCCGCCCCCCAACGCCCCCAGTTGTTCACGCGCTTGGCCATGTCGTGGAACGCGGGATGGAGTGCGGGCGGCGACATCGGTCCTCCCCGGGGCTTGTCTCCGGCGGTCTGCCGGGACATAAAATCTAACGGTCCGTCAGAAACCGCGGGAAGGGGCCGGCGTGGGGAACTTCTTGGCAGGCAGGGTGGTGGCCGTGACGGGTGCCGGCCGGGGTATCGGCCGCGCGGTCGCGCTGGCCGCGGCGGCCGAGGGCGCGCGCGTCGTCGTCAACGACTACGGCGTGGGGGTGGACGGCGCGTCACCGACCAGCGAGGTCGCCGAGGCCGTCGTCAAGGAGATCGTGGCGGCGGGCGGCGAGGCGGTCGCGGTCGCCGACGACGTCTCCACGATGGCGGGCGGGCAGCGGATCGTCGACGTGGCGATGTCGTCGTACGGGCGGCTCGACGGCGCCGTGTGCGTGGCCGGCATCCTGCGCGAGCGGATGCTGTTCAACATGGCCGAGGAGGAGTGGGACCCGGTCGTCGCCACCCATCTCAAGGGCACGTTCACCGTGTTCCGGGCCGCGTCGGCCGTGATGCGCACCCAGCGTTCGGGCACCCTGATCGGCTTCACCAGCGGCAACCACCAGGGCTCGGTGTCACAGGCCAACTACAGCGCCGCGAAGGGCGGGATCATCTCCCTGGTGCGCAGCGCGGCGCTCGGCCTGCACAAGTACGGGGTCACCGCGAACGCGGTCGCGCCGGTCGCCCGGACCCGGATGTCGGCCGGCGTCCCCATGGAACTCACCGAGATCGGGGAGCCGGAGGACGTGGCCGCGCTGGTCGTCTACCTGCTGTCGGAGCGGGCGCGGGAGCAGCGGATCACCGGCCAGGTGTACACGATCGCCGGCCCCAAGCTCGCGGTGTGGGCCCAGCCGCGGGAGCTGCGCGCCGCCTACGCGGAGGGCTCCTGGACCCCGGAGCGGATCGCCGACCTCCTGCCCACCACCGTCGGCACGGACCCGATGCCGCTGCTGGAGAGGGTCGCGGCGATGGAGCGGGCGGCACGCGAGGGGACACGGCCCAACACCTGACCGCCCGACGGCGGCCACGGGCACCTTCCAGTCAACGTGAGGCGGCAGTCGTGGACTTCGGATTCATGCACGAGGACGAGACCTTCCGCGCGGAGGCGAGGACGTGGCTGGCCGCACACGCCGACCCCGGCCAGGACCGCCGCACCTGGGAGCGCACCCTCGGCAAGGCCGGCTGGATCGGCCTCGGCTGGCCGCGCGACGGCTACGGCAACCGCACCGCCACCCTCACCCAGCAGGTCGCCTGGGCCGAGGAGTACGCCCGCTCGCCCGCGCCCCCGCGCTCCGGGCACATCGGTGAGAACCTCCTCGCGCCCACCCTCCTCGCCCACGGCAGCGACGACCAGCGGGCCCGGTTCCTGCCCCCGATCGCCGCGGGCGAGGAACTCTGGTGCCAGGGCTACAGCGAACCGGGCGCCGGCTCCGACCTGGCCGGCCTGCGCACGGCCGCCGTACGCGAGGCGCGGGGGACGTACCGCGTCACCGGGCAGAAGATCTGGACCTCGCTCGCCCACGAGGCCGACTGGTGCTTCGTGCTCGCCCGGACGGAACCCGGGTCGAGCCGCCACCACGGGCTCAGCTTCCTGCTCGTCCCGATGGACCAGCCCGGCCGGGTCGAGGTCCGGCCCATCCGGCAGCTGACCGGCACCAGCGACTTCAACGAGGTCTTCTTCGACGGAGCCCGCGCGGAGCACGTCGTGGGCGGCGAGGGCGGCGGCTGGCAGGTCGCGATGAGCCTGCTCGGCTTCGAACGCGGGGTGTCCACCCTCGCCCAGCAGATCGGCTTCGCCGAGGAACTCGGGCGGGTGGTGCGTACCGCCGTCGCGACGGGCGCGGCCGGCGATCCCGTCGTACGGGAGCGGATCGTCCGCCAGTGGGCGGAGCTGCGCACGATGCGGTGGAACGCGCTGCGCACCCTGGGCGGTTCGGGCGACGCGGGCGCGCCCAGCGTCGCCAAGCTGCTGTGGGCCGGCTGGCACCAGCGGCTCGGCGAGCTGGCGATGCAGGTCCGGGGCGCGGCGGCGGGCGTCGGACCGGCCGACTGGACGCCCTCGGCGCCGTACGAACTCGACGCGCTCCAGCACCTGTTCCTCTTCTCCCGGGCCGACACGATCTACGGCGGCTCGGACCAGATCCAGCGCACGATCATCGCCGAGCGCGTGCTCGGCCTGCCGAGAGAACCCAGGGTCTGAGGGGGCCGTGTGATGCGAGGCGTGGTGTACGACGGGAAGCGGATCGACGTCGTGGACGATCTGGCGGTGCGGGACCCGGGGCCCGGTGAGGTGCAGGTCGCGATCGCGGCGGCCGGACTGTGCCACAGCGACCTGTCCGTGGTGGACGGCACCATACCTTTCCCGGTTCCTGTGGTGCTGGGCCATGAGGGTGCGGGGGTCGTCGAGGCCGTGGGTGTGGGCGTCACCCATGTGGCGCCCGGTGACCATGTAGCCCTGTCCACGCTGGCGAACTGCGGCACCTGCGCGGAGTGCGACCGCGGCCGGCCCACGATGTGCCGGAAGGCGATCGGGCGGCCGGGGCAGCCCTTCACCCGGGCGGGCCGGCCGGTGTACCAGTTCGCCTCCAACTCGGCCTTCGCCGAGCGCACGGTGGTCCGGGCGGTCCAGGCGGTGCGCGTCCCCGAGGACATCCCGCTGCCGTCCGCCGCGCTCATCGGCTGCGGGGTGCTGACCGGCGTGGGCGCGGTCCTCAACCGGGCGAGGGTGGACCGCGGGGACAGCGTGCTGGTGATCGGTACCGGCGGCATCGGGCTGAACGTCCTCCAGGGCGCACGGATCGCCGGCGCCCTGCGGATCGTGGCCGTGGACGCGAACCCGGCGAAGGAGGCGGTGGCCCGGCAGTTCGGCGCGACCGACTTCCTGACCTCGGCCGAGGGCGTGCGGGACCTGCTGCCCACGGGCGTGGACCACGCCTTCGAGTGCGTCGGCCGGGTCGAACTGATCCGCCAGGCGATCGACCTCCTCGACCGGCACGGCCAGGCGATCCTGCTCGGAGTCCCCCCGGCGGCGGCCGAGGCGTCCTTCCTCGTGTCGTCGATGTACCTGGACAAGTCGATCCTGGGCTGCCGCTACGGCTCCTCCCGCCCCCAGCACGACATCGCCCTGTACGCCGACCTCTACCGCCGGGGCCGCCTCCTCCTGGACGAACTGGTCACCCGGACCTACCCGGTGGAGGACTTCGAGAAGGCGGCGGCGGACGCGGAGGCGGGACGGGTGGCACGGGGGGTGCTGACGTTCTGAGCGCGCGCGGGCGGCCTCCGGGCCCGGTCAGCTCCCGACGGCCGCCGGCCCGAGGTCGCCGGTGCGGAACGTGCGGCGGTACGCGGTCGGGGTGACGCCGAGCGCCGTCTGGAGGTGCTGGCGCATGGACTGGGCGGTGCCGAAGCCGGCGTCGCGGGCGATCCGGTCCACGGACAGGCCGGTGGACTCCAGGAGGTGCCGGGCGCGTTCCACGCGCTGCTGGGTGAGCCACTGGCCGGGGCTGACGCCCGTCTCCTCGCGGAAGCGGCGGGTGAAGGTGCGTACCGACATGGCCTCCTGCTCGGCCATGTCCCGCAGCTGGATCGGCTCGTGCAGCCGGCCCAGCGCCCAGGCGCGGGCGGCCGTCGTGGTGGCCAGCTGCGGTTCGGGCAGCGGGCGGTGGATGTACTGCGCCTGCCCGCCGTCGCGGTGCGGTGGTACGACGGTGCGGCGGGCCACGTCGTTGGCGACCGCCGTGCCGTGGTCGCGGCGCACCATGTGCAGGCACAGGTCGATCCCGGCGGCGACGCCCGCCGAGGTCAGGACGTCGCCGTCGTCGATGAACAGGACGTCCGGGTCGACCCTCACCCGCGGGAACAGCCGCTGGAAGCGGTCGGCGTCGGCCCAGTGCGTGGCCGCGGGGCGGCCGTCGAGGTACCCGGCGGCGGCCAGGACGTATCCGCCGGTGCAGATGGCGGTGAGCCGGGTGCCGGGCCGGATGTGGGCGAGGGCGGCGGCCAGTTCCGGGGTGAGGACGCCCTCCTCGTGGACCGGCCCCAGCTCGTAGGACGCCGGTACGACGACGGTGTCCGCGGTGGCCAGGGCCTCCGGGCCGTGCCGTACGCCGATGGCGAAGTCGGCGTCGGTCTCGACCGGGCCCGGCGGGCGGACCGAGCAGGTGACGACCTCGTACAGGTGCCGCCCCTCGGCGTCCGTGGGGCGGCCGAAGATGCGGTGCGGGATGCCCAGCTCGAAGGGGAGCAGGCCGTCGAGGGCGAGGACGACGACGCGGTGCGGACGGAAACCGGTGGCCGGTTCGGATGCCGAGTGCATGGCCCGATTCTAACGAAGGCTGTCCTTCGGGCCACTCGCCCGGAGGGCTTCCCTGACGGAATCTTTATGTCGTGACCCAGACAACCGACGCCACGGCCGCCGCGACGGCACCCGAGCCGATCCCCTCCCGTCGTATCCACCGCGCCTGGTTCGTCGCCGCCGTCACCTTCGTGACGATCATCGGCGCCGCCGCCTTCCGGTCCCTGCCCGGGCTGCTCATCGACCCGCTGCACCGCGAGTTCGGCTGGTCGCACGGCACGATCGGCGCGGCCGTCTCCATCAACCTCGCGCTGTACGGACTCACCGCGCCCTTCGCGGCCGCGCTCATGGACCGTTTCGGCATCCGGCGGATCGTGGCCGGCGCGCTCACCGTGATCGCGATCGGCTCCGGTCTGACGGTGTGGATGACGGCGGCCTGGCAGCTGCTGCTGTGCTGGGGCGTGCTGGTGGGCCTCGGCTCGGGGTCGATGGCGCTCGCCTTCGCCGCGACGGTCACCAACCGCTGGTTCACCCGGCGCCGGGGCCTGGTCACCGGCATCCTCACCGCCGCGTCCGCCTCCGGCCAGCTGATCTTCCTGCCGCTGCTGTCCTGGATGGTGGAGGCACACGACTGGCGCCCGGCGGCCGTCACGGTGGCCCTGGCCGCCCTCGCGGTCGTGCCCTTCGTCTGGCTGCTGCTGCGCGACCACCCGGCCGACGTGGGCCTCGCGCCGTACGGCTCCGAGGAGTTCGTCCCCAAGCCCGCCCCGGTCACCGGCGCCGCCCGCCGCACGGTCACCGTCCTGTCCAAGGCCGCTCGCACCGGCCCGTTCTGGCTGCTCGCCGGCACGTTCGCGATCTGCGGCGCCTCCACCAACGGCCTGGTGCAGACCCACTTCGTGCCCGCCGCCCACGACCACGGGATGCCCGTCACCGCGGCCGCCTCGCTGCTCGCCGTCATCGGCGTGTTCGACGTGGTCGGCACGGTCGCCTCCGGCTGGTTCACCGACCGCTGGGAACCGCGCCGGCTGCTCGCCGTCTACTACGCGCTGCGCGGGATCTCCCTGCTCTTCCTGCCGATGCTGCTCGCCCCGAGCGTGCGCCCGCCGATGCTCTTCTTCATCGTCTTCTACGGCCTCGACTGGGTCGCCACCGTCCCGCCGACCGTGGCGCTGTGCCGGGAGCACTACGGTGACGACAGCGCGATCGTCTTCGGCTGGGTCCTCGCCTCGCACCAGGTCGGCGCCGCGCTGGTGGCCTTCCTCGGCGGAGTGGTGCGGGACGTCTTCGGGACCTACGACATGATCTGGTACGCCTCCGGTGCGCTGTGCGCGGCGGCGGCACTGATGGCGCTGGTGATCCGGCGGCGGCCGGCCGCGCCCGTGGGGCGACTCGCGGTGGTGGGCTGAAGCGCCGGCCGGATCAGACGAACCGGCCCCTGTGGAACAGCAGGGGGGACGCGTCCTCGGCGTCCGCGCCCAGGGCGTCCACCCGGCCCACCACGATCAGGTGGTCGCCGCCGGTGTGCACCGCGTGGATCGTGCAGTCGATCCACGCGAGCGCGCCCGCGAGGCGGGGGGAGCCGGAGACGGGCGCCGGGTCGTGCTCGACGCCCGCGAACTTGTCCGTGCCGCTGACCGCGAACCCCCGGCACAGCGCACCCTGGTGGGCGCCCAGGACGTTCACGCAGAAGACGCCCGCGCGCGCGATGCGGGGCCAGGTCGCCGACGTGCGGCCGACCATGAAGGCGACCAGGGGCGGGTCGAGGGACAGCGCGGAGAAGGACTGGCAGGCGAAGCCGGCGGGGCCCGCGGCGGAGTCCTCGCCGCGTGGAGCCGGTGCCGTGACGACGGTGACGCCGGTCGCGAAGGCGCCCAGGACGCGCCGGAACTCGGCCGGGGCGACCGGCGCCCGTTCGTCCGCGCCGACGCACCGCAGGTCCGGCCGGGGCAGCGCGTCCACCGGGGCGGCCGCGATTCCGGCCGACCTGAGGTAGCGGACGGCGGCTTCCGCGGTGCCTGCTTGTCCCATCATCTCTCCATTGAAGCTGACGGAGTGTCAGATGGGAAGGCTCAGCGACCCCTGTACTCGGGGCTGCGGCGCTCCACGAAGCTCGCCACACCCTCCCGGGCGTCCGCCGTCGTCATGTTGATCTCCTGCGCGGCCGCCTCGGCGGCGAAGGCGGTGGAGCGGTCGGAGTCGAGGGAGGCGTTGACGAGCTGCTTGGCCAGGGCGAGCGCCCGGGTCGGACCGGCGGCCAGCCGCTCGGCCCACGCACGCGCCGTCTTGTCCAGCTCCCCGTCCGGCAGCACCCGGTTGACCAGACCCAGGCGTTCGGCGTCCGGCGCGGTCAGGGCGTCCCCGAAGAACATCAGCTCCTTCGCCCGCTGCGGGCCGACCAGCCGCGGCAGGAGGTAGGCCCCACCGCCGTCCGGCACCAGTCCGCGCCGGACGAACACCTCGATGAACCGGGCGGACTCCGCCGCGAGCACGAGATCGCAGGCGAACGCGAGATGCGCGCCGAGGCCCGCCGCCGTGCCGTTGACGGCGGCGACCACCGGCTTCTCGCAGTCGAGCACCGCGGACACCAGGCGCTGCGCGCCGAGCCGGATGGTGCGGGCCACGTCACCGGGCGCGCCCTGCCCGACCCCGGTGGCCCCCCGCAGGTCCGCGCCCGCGCAGAATCCGCGGCCGCGCCCGGTGAGGACGACGGCCCGCACGTCCGGGTCCGCGGACGCCTCGAAGAACAGCTGGACGAGGCGTTCGCGCAGGTCAGGGGTGAGGGCGTTGAGGGCCTCGGGCCGGTTGAGGGTGATCAGGCGGACGTAATTGTCAGTGGTGTGCAGTACCAATGGATCGACGGACTTGTCCGTCATGGCGGATTCGGAAGGCGCGGCGGGCTCGACGGGCCCGCCGCTCTCGACGGACTTCTCGGGGGAGGCAGTCATGGGGATGCTCCGCATCTTGGTGCCGCTGGTCAGGACCTGGTCAGCGCTGTTCGCGCGGTTCGGGGCCGGGCCGGCACACCGCCAGCGCGTCCAGCGCCACGGCTCCCTGTCCCCTGGGCAGCACCATCAGCGGGTTGATGTCGAGCTCCGCGAGCTCGTCGCCGAGTTCCAGTGCCATCCGCTCCACCCGCAGGACCACCTCGACCAGCGCGTCGAGATCCGCCGGGGGGCGTCCCCTGACCCCGTCGAGCAGGGGCCGGCCGCGCAGTTCCTCCAGCATGTCCCGCGCCTGCCGTTCCCCGAAGGGCGGCACCCGCACGGCGACGTCCCGCAGGACCTCCACGAGCACCCCGCCGAGCCCCACCGTCACCGTCGGACCGAACAGCTCGTCATGGGTGACACCGACGACCATCTCGACGCCCCGCTCCACCATCTGGCACACCAGGACGCCGTCCAGCGCGACCCCCTCGTAGCGGGCGATGTCGGTCAGCTCGCGGTAGGCGTCACGGACCTGGCTGGCCGAGGTCAGCCCGATCTTCACCAGGCCCAGTTCGGTCTTGTGGGCGATCTGCCCGCCGGACGCCTTCATCACCACGGGGTAGCCCACCAGGCCGGCCGCCCGTACCGCCGCCGCCGCGCTCGTCACCAGCTGCTCGCGCGGCACCCGGATGCCGTACGCCCGCAGCAGTTGCTTGGCCGCGTGCTCGCTCAGCTGCTGCCCGGGCCGCATCAGCGCCTGCGCCTTGCGGAAGGAGGGAGACAGCGCGCGGGCCGCCTCGTCGAAGGGGGAGCGGTAGCCGGTCACGAAGCGGTGATGGCCGAGGTAGGCGCGCACCGCGGTGACGCAGTTCGCCGCGGTGCGGAAGGTGGCCACCCGCGAGGAGCCGAGCAGCACCTCGCGGTACGCCGGCTCGGTGCCGACCGGCGACCCCCACACCACGCACACCAGTTTGTCCGTGTGCTCGGCCGCGTCCACCAGGTCCCGCACCAGCTTGTCGCTGAGCGGTGGGAACGGCCCGGTGATCGGGCAGATCAGCACGCCCACCTCCGGGTCGTCGAGGATCGCGTCGATGATCTGCCGCCCGCGCCGGTCGCCGACCGGATGGCCGCCGTTGTCGACGGGGTTGGCCACGTTCAGGTACTCGGGTATCCACTGGTGCAGCTGCGCCTGCCTGGCCTGCGACAGGACGGGCAGCCGCAACCCCGCCCCGGTGGCCAGGTCCGCGAAGTGCGCGCCCGTGCCGCCCGAGATCGAATAGACGACGACGCCGTCGGCGCGGGGCGGCTTCGCCCGGGCCAGCAGGGCGCTGGTGTCCTGGAGTTCGTCGAGGCCGTCGACGCGGATCACGCCGTACTGCCGCATCGCCGCGTCCACCACCGCGTCGGCGCCGGTCAGTTTGCCGGTGTGGGAGGCGGCGGTGCGGGCGCCGGTCTCGGTGCGGCCGACCTTGACGGCGACCACCGGCACCCCGCGCCGGGCGGCCCGGTCGGCGGCGAGCAGGAAGGAGCGGCCGTCCTTCAGCCCCTCGACGTAGCAGGCGATGGCGCCGACCTCGGGCCGCTCGGCGAAGTAGGAGATGAAGTCGGCGGTCTCCAGGTCGGCCTCGTTGCCGGTGGGCGCCCAGTGGGAGAGCCGGACGCCGAGTTCCTGGAGGGCGAAGACGGGCCGCCCCTGGTGCCCGGACTGGGTGATCAGGGCGATCGCCGGTCCGTCGAGGTCGTCCCGGAACCGCTCGAAGGCGTTGAGGTTGGTGTTGGGTCCCAGCAGCCGGGTCCCGGACCGTTTCACGGCGGCGGCGAGCCGGGCCTGGGCGGCCGCGCCCTCCTCGCCCGTCTCGGCGAAGCCGGCGGCGAAGACCACCGCGAACCTCGCCTTGGCCTCGCCGAGTTCCTCGATGAGGGGAAGCGGATCGGCGACCAGCAGGACGGCGAGGTCGACCTGTTCGGGCAGGTCGGCGACGGAGGGGAGGCAGGGGATGCCGAAGACGGACGGGCGGCTCGGATGCACCGGGTGCAGCCGGGCTCCGACCCGCTCGGCCCAGGCGATCAGCTGCCGGGTGACCCCGGCGTTGGGCCGTCCCTCGGCGTCCGAGGCGCCGACGACGGCGACGGACTCCGGCCGGAAGAAGCGGTCGAGGTCCGGGACGTCGCCGTACAGCGGCCGGCCGCTGACGTCGAGGTCGTCGACGTCGGCCGGCCTGCCGTGGACGGCGGGCCCGGGTTGCTCGCCACAGGCGATGACCCGGGCCCGGCGGGAGTCGGTGGTGAGAGTGCCGTGGGTTGATCCAAGCATCTGTCCGCCCGCTGTGTGTGTGACAGCCAATAACTGACGCTCTGTCAGATTAACGAACTGACGGCGCGTCAGGAACAGTTGTGCACGCACAGTTGGAAGACCTGCTGGCCCGGCCGGCCGTCCGGCGCCGGGTCACAGGGCCGCCAGCACCTCCTTGGCCACCCGCTCGCCCGAGCGGACCGCCCCGTCCATGAACCCGTTCCAGTAGGTGGAGGTCTCGGTTCCGGCCCAGTGGATGCCCCCGACCGGCTCGCGCAGAGCGGGCCCGTACTCCGTCAGCACCCCGGGTGGCGCGAAAGCGACCGGTCCGCCCCGGGAGAACCGTTCGTTGTCCCAGCGCTGCAGCACGAAGGAGGTGGGCGACCTGGCCTTGTCCCCGAAGTAGGTGGCGTAGTCCTTCAGGACCGCCGCCCTGACCTCGTCGGTGCTCGCCGCGTCGTAGGCCCGCATCTCGTCGGCCTCGATGAAGCCCATCAACGCCCCGTAGGAGGCGTCGGGCGGCGAGTTGTCGAACGTCGACCGGGCGAGGCCGGTGTCGCTGACCACCTGCCCGTTGAGTCCGTCCGCCCGCCAGAAGGGGGTGTCGTAGACGGCGACGGCCTTGCCGATCGACCCCATCGGCATCCGCTGGGTCAGCTGGTCGCGCGCGGCCGGCAGCAGCGGGCTGTAGGAGATCCGCGAGGCCAGCGGCGGCGGCAGGGCGACGACCACGCGGCGGGCGGTCACCGTGATCCCGTCGGCCGTCACCGTGCACGTGCTGCCCGACCTGTCGATCGAGCGCACCGGCGCGCTCAGCACCACCCGGTCGCCGAGGGTGGCGGCGAGCTTGACCGGCACCTGCTGCGAGCCGCCGACGAAGCGGGACTCCTGGGCGCCGCCCGCGGTCTCGGTGAGCCGCTCCAGGGTGCCGGGGTGGGACTCGTTGCCGGCGGCGGCGATGTAGAAGAGGACGTAGAGGAGGGAGAGTTCACGCGGCTGCGCGGAGAAGATCGACGTACAGGCCACGTCGAGGAGGAACTTGGCCGAGGGGACCACCGCGTTCGCGTTCAGCCAGGACTCGAAGGTCTGCCGGTCCCATTCGGCGGCCTTGGGGGCCGTCCAGGGGGCGTCGAGCGGGATCTGCTTGGCCATGTCGTCGAGCGAGGACTGCACGAGGGCGGCGTTGGCGAGCCCGGCCACGTCGACCGGGGGGACCGAGCCGAGCAGTCCGTCGGTGGCGTAGGGGGACTTCTTGCCGTCCTTGTAGAGGAGGTTCTTGCCGGTGTTGTAGGTCGTGAAGGTCGCCACGCCCAGGGAGTCGGCGAGCGCCTTGATGCGGTCCTGGGTGGGGCCGATGAACTCGCCGCCGCCCTCGGTGACACCCCCGTTGGCCAGCGGCAGGTTCACGACCCGGCCGCCTACGCGGTCGCGGGCCTCCAGGACGGCCACGGTCCTGCCGCCGGCCACCAGGTCGCGGGCCGCGACGAGTCCGGCGATACCGCCGCCGACGATCGCGACGTCCACGTCACGGGTCGCCGCGGAGGCCGAGGCGGTGGCGGCGGTGGTGCCGGTGAGGGCGACCGCGCCGGCGGCCGCCGCGGCGCCGCCGAGCAGGGTGCGCCGGGACACGGCGTCGGGCCTGCCGGCCGTGCCGGGGGAGTGCTGTCTTTCGCGTGCCACGTGCGTCCTCCGTCGAGAGCGAGAGGTGGGGCGGAGCCAGAAAGATGAGCGGTATTCACATTCTGGCCCTGTCCGAGGGCATGGGACAACGCTCCCGGCGTAACTGACGCGGGAGTAACAAGATTGGTATGGGCGGGAGTTGAGGCAACCACGGCATCGGGGGCGGCTTGCGGCGGACGCCGTGACCCTGGGCGTCCGCCTTCGGTGGCCCGGCTCAGCCCCGCAGGGGGGGCCGCTCAGCCCGGGAGGCGGGACAGGTGGCCGCCGCCCGCCTTGGCGTCCGCCTTGGTCAGTGCCTTCGCGATCTTCTCGGCGTCGATGGCCAGTTCGCGGAGGGTGCCGCTGATGGGGGTCGTGAAGCCGGTGAAGTACAGGCCGGGGGCGTTCCCCGGGGTGCGGGCGCCGTGGGCGACGGGCCTGCCCTGCTCGTCCAGCACGTCGAGGTGGCCGACGAGGCCCTCCAGGGCGCGGACGTAGCCGGTGGCGGCGATGACGGTGTCCGGTTCGACGCGTTCCCCGTCGGCGAGGACCACCTTGCCGTCCTCGAAGGCTTCCACGGCGGCCACGACCTCGACGCTCCCCTTGCGCACGGCGTCGATCAGGCCGACGTCCTGCACCGGAATGGCACCTTCCCGCACCCGGCTGTAGAGGCCGGTGGCCGGCCGGGGCAGTCCCTGGGCCGACAGGTCGGGCACCGCGAGCCGCGCCATCAGCCGCGCCAGCCGGTCGACCAGGCCCACGGGCAGCCGTCGTACGAGCACGCCCGTGTACTGCGCGGCCCAGCCCGCGGTCGAGCGGCGCACGATGTGCGGGACCGTGCGGACGGACAGCCGTACCCGGGAGGCGCCGCCCTCCACCAGGTCGACGGCGATCTCCGCGCCGGTGTTGCCGACGCCCACGACCAGGACGTCGTGGCCGGCGTGGGGGCGCGGGTCGCGGTAGTCGCCGGCGTGCAGCAGCTCACCGGTGTACGTGGCCCGGCCGGGCCAGTCCGGGAGGTACGGGGTGTGGTTGTAGCCGGTGGCGACGACGACGGCGGCGCCGGTCAGCTCACGGCCGCCGGTCGCGCGCAGCAGCCAGCCGGTGCCGTCGGGGGAGCGCTCGACGCGGGAGACCTCGACGCCGGTCACGATCTCCAGTTCGTGGACCTCGGCGTACTTCTCCAGGTAGCGCACCACGTCGTCGCGGGACGCCCACCGTCCGAACCGGCGGGGCATCGGCAGTCCGGGCAGGGCCGACAGCCGGCGGGTGGTGTGCAGGTGCAGCCGGTCGTAGTGGCGCCGCCACGAGGACCCGACGCGGTCGGACCGTTCCAGGACGACGGCTCGTACGCCCCGGGCGCGCAGCGCGTACGCGGTGGCGAGGCCGCCCGGGCCGCCGCCGATGACGTACACGGGACGGTCCGCCTGGTGAGCGGGCGCGGGGGAGGGCGTTGTGGAGTCGTCCATGAGCGCGAGCGTAATCACGCAGGTGGTTGATGGGTCTCGGTCAAGATGGGAATTGGTTGCGGATCGATCACGCTTGGGGGAGAGCGGGGTGGAACCGGTGACGTATATCACCTGGTCGTGGAGGGACGGCGGAGAAGGCGACGCCCGGCGCCGCGGGCGGACGGCGTCCGTCGGGTGTTGGTGAGCGGCCCGAAGCCCTTCAGGCCGCGCAGCCTCAGGGCTGCCTGGTATTCGGCGAACTGCGAGCGCAGCGCCTTGGAGACCGTCTGGTCGGCGACCTTGCCGGTGCTCGCGGTGACGTTGGTGCCCGGTCCCTTCGGGCCTTTCGGTGCGCGGCGGGGGTTGCGGAGTCCGCGCCGGTCGGCTGAACTGACGTACCGTCAGATTCGGTGGTGTGTTGTGTCGGGAGGGCCCATGGACACGATCTGGCTCACCGGGGCGCAGTGGCTGGCCGTGCTGCGCGTCGGAGTCGGCCTGTGGTGGCTGGAGAGCTGGCGCCACAAGGACAAGAAGGGCTGGTTCGAACGCGGCACCGGCATCGCGTGGGCGGCGGACGTGGCGGCGAAGCACCGGTGGACCGCGGTGCGTTCCGGCTTCGACACCGTGGTCGCGCCCCGGCCGCGCACGATGGCGTACGTCGTCGTGTACGCGGAGCTCGCGGTGGGCCTCGGCCTGGTCGCGGGGTTCCTGACCCCGGTCGCCCTGGCCGGCGGACTGCTCCTGAACGTCCTGTACTTCACGCTCATGATCCACGACTGGGCCGAGCAGGGGCAGAACGCGATGATGACGCTGATCTCCGCCGTCGCCCTGTTCGCGATGGCGTGGCAGACGTGGTCGGTCGACAGCGCGCTCGGGTGGTTCGGGTGAGTGCGGGGGAGGGGGTACGGCCCAAGGCGCCGGGGCCGGGAGCAGGGCGGGTCCCCGCCCCCGCGGCCCCCCGGTTCGACCTGCCGGAGCCGGACCCGTTCACGCGGACGTACTGGGACGCGGCGGCCGGGGGGAGGCTGTTGCTGCGCCGCTGCGGGGCCTGCGGGCGGGCGCACCACTACCCGCGGGAGTTCTGCCCGCACTGCTGGAGCGAGGACGTGACCTGGGAGGACGCGAGCGGCCGGGCCACCCTCTACACGTGGTCCGTCGTCCACCGCAACGACCTGCCGCCCTTCGGGGACCGCGTCCCGTACGTCGCCGCCGTGGTCGACCTCGCGGAGGGGCCGCGGATGATGACGGAGGTCGTGGGGGTGGGTGCGGCCGGCGGCGGGACGGCGGGCCCGGGCCCGGAACCGGGGGAGCTGCGGGCGGGGCTGGAACTTGAGGTCGTCTTCCGCGACGGGGTGCCGGTGTTCGGGCCGTCGCGGCGGGGGTGAGCCCCGTAAGGTGACAGGGGGCCGGTGTTCAATGGCGGCCATGACCGACATCCACGCGTCCCGACCCGCCCCTTCCGGCCTTGGCTCCGGTGTCCAGGGCCACGGCCTCCACCTGCGCCTGTGGGACCCGGAGTCCGCGACCGACGTGGAGGCGTGGCTGCGCGGGCACACCGACCCGGACTTCACGCGCTGGAACACGCCGCTGCGGACGATCACGGACCGCGTGAGCGCTCGGGCGTCCATGGACGCCAAGGCCGCGGACGTCGCGGCCGGCAGGGCGATGACGTTCTGCGTCACGGACGCGGAGGAGGGGACGGTCCTCGGGCAGGTGAGCGTCAACGCCATCGACCACCTCATGAGCTGCGCCATCGTCGGCTACTGGGTGCTGCCCGAGGCCCGCGGCCGGCACGTCGCCGTCCGCTCCCTGCTGCTCGCGTCCCGCTGGGCCTTCACCGAAGTCGGCCTCCACCGGCTGGACTTGGGCCATGCGCTCGGCCACGAGGCGTCCTGCCGGGTCGCCGAGCGCTGCGGCTTCCGGTACGAGGGCACCGCACGCGGCGCGATGTGGGAGGCGAACCGCCGCGACGCCTTCCGCGACGTCCACCGCCACGGCCGCCTGACGACGGACCCGGAACCGGAGGCGCCGTGAGAACGGACCCGGCACCGGAGGCGCCGTGAGGACGGACCCTGTCTCCGTCCTCCGGCGTCGCGCTCGCCTGCCGGGTCAGCGGGCGGTGAACTGGGCGCTGGTCCTCTGTACGACGTTCGGACTCAACGCGATGGACTCGAAGGTCAGTTGCTGGCCGTAGATGTCCGTGATCCTGATCGCGCCGCCGCAGCCGGTGCCCTGTTCGGAGAGGAAGTAGTTGTAGCCCGTGCGGGGCAGTTGCTGCCAGCCGCCGCCCGTGCGGACCTCCAGGCGGGCCAGCGGGTTGCGGTGGTCGAGGGCCTGGACGCCGCACCAGTAGCGGCTGGAGCCGGTCTTGTACCGGATCGCGACCGTCTCCGGTGTGGCCGGGCTCAGCAGGCTCCAGGTGACCGGGATCTGGCCGGCCGAGAGCGCTGCGAGCTTGGCGAACGCCTGCTTGCTGAGGTCCAGTTGGCCGGGCCGGCACGGCGCCGGGCACTCGTTGACGATTTTGACCGTCACCGACGCGCCGCTCGCCGCGCGCACCAGCACGGACGCCCCGCACGCCTTCGACGTCTCGTAGTCGGCCGTGTTCATCGCCGCGACCATCATCGTGGCGTTCGGACCGAACGAGCAGGCGCCGTCGCCCGTTCCCGCGTCGTAGTGCGTGGCGACGCCCTGGTAGGCCGTCCCGGGCCGGATGCGTCCGGCGAGCGTCGCGGAGCCCGACCCCGTACTGCCTGCCGTCCCGGCCGCCGGCCGGGACGAAGCGGTGGTCCTCGCCGCCGACGGGGACGCCTTACGGCTCTTCTTCGCGGCCGGCGACGCCGACGCCCGCTTCGTCGGGGTCGCGGATGCCGACGGCGACGGTGACGCCGAGGGCGACGCCGTGGGCGTCACGGCCTCCCGCGCCTCGGCAACGGAGGTGGCCGCGGTGCGCCGGCCGCCCTCGTCGCCGGGCTGGAAGGCGACGACCAGCGACACGACGAGCGCGACGGCCGCCACGGCGACGGCCGACACCCATGCGGTACGGCGCTGCGGACGGGAACGGCGGCGGTGGGAAGGGGTTGCCACGGACGTGTCCTTTGTTCAGACGAGGCCCCGAGTCGGGAGTTTCCGCCACTCAGTGGTCGCCGAACCCGCGATGGTTGCCGTGATCCCGGCTACAGCAGGTGATCCGCCTTGCCCGCCTTGATCTCCAGGATGAGCGTGCGGAGGGCGTCACGGGTGTCCGTGAGGGGACGGTCCTCCTGCCCGGCGACGGCGATGTAGGCGTTGCCGAGGGGGTCGGTGCCTATGCGGAAGCAGTTGTTTCCCTCCGCGCAGAAGGGCTCTTCCCAGGTGATCTCGCTGCGCATGGTCCGTCCCTAGAGTTCGCGGGCGATGCCGAGGACGAGGTCGCGTGAGGCTGCTGGCGGCAGTGACGCGTCGTCCATCCAGTCCAGGTGCGCACGGTACTTGGTGAGTTGTGCCTCCGCTCCGGTGAATTCCGGACCGTGTGCCGAGTCCAACTGCACGGTGTCCAGCTGCGGTACGGACCCCTCGGCGTACAGCAGCGCGTGTCCCGCCCCTGGGAAGTCGCCCACGCTGGTGGGGATCACCCGCACCGCGACGGTGTCCCGCTCGGACTGGCCCGCCAGGTGGCGCAGTTGCTCCCGAGTCGCCTTGGCGCCGCCGTACGGCATGCGCAGCGCCACTTCGTGCACGTACGCGATGTACGGCAGGGGCTTCGGGCGGTCGAAGACCCTCCGGCGCTCCATGCGGTGGGCGACACGCAGTTCGACCTCCAGCCGGCTCAGCGCGGGAAGCGCGGCGGCGAAGACGGCTCGGGCGTAGTCCTCGGTCTGGAGCAGCCCGGGCATATGCATGACCTGCGAGGTCCGCACGCGTGCGGCATGCCACTCCAGCTCGGCGATGTCCAGAAGGCCCGCGGGAAGGGTGCCGCGGTACTGCTCCCACCAGCCCCGGTCCTTGCCGTCGGCCATGGCGGCCAGCGCCTCGACGTACGCCCCGTCCGTGCAGGCGTAGTTGCAGGCGAGCGTGCGGATTCGCTCAGCGGAGAAGGGGCGGATACCCGACTCCATGTTGGACAGCCGGGTGCGGTCGATCCCAAGGAGCCCGGCGCCGTACTCGGTCGTCGCGCCCGCCGCGAGTCGCATCTTCCGCAGCTCCGCGCCCAGGCGTCTCTGCCGCGCGGTCGGCGTACTTCTCGTGGTCATGGTGCCCCTTCATGCCGTGTCGTCGCCCAAGTCTGCCGACGCGCGGCGGGCAAGTCCACGACGGGTGGGGGTAATTATCTCCGTATCGATGGACACAGTGACCCCGATGTCTCTACATTCGGTAATGGCTCGACTACAGAGCCGTCACGAACCTTCCGGAAGCGCATCACACGTACCCGCCCCGCATCTCCTTCCCTGGGAGGGGCGGGTGCGTGTCAGGGAGACAGGCCACCGGGAGTTCCCTCCGCACACGACAAGGGAGTTGCCGTGCACCTCGACACCGGGTCCTGCCAGTCCCCGACCGCAGCCACCACCGATGCCCCCAGCCGCCCCGAGTCGCTGTCCTGCAGCTTCACGCTTCCCGCGAACCCGCGGAGTCCGGGCATCGCCCGTGCCGCGACCCGGATGGTTTTGCGGGCGCACGACCTGGCCGAGGCGACCGACGCCGTCGTACAGGTCGTGGGCGAACTCGCCGCGTGCGCCTGCCTCTTCTCACCCGCCGCGGAGCTGTACGTCTCGCTGCGCTACCGGTACGACGCCCTGCGCGTCACCCTCTACGACGGCCACCCACCGCATCCCGACGCCCGTATGGGCGCGATCTGCGTCCTGTCCCGCCGGCTGTCGCTGCGTGTCCTCGACCGGGTGGTCCGGGACTGCCGCGGGGACTGGGGCATCGGCGGCGACCGCGAACCCTGCGGAGGAACCCGCATGTGGGCGGTACTGCCCCGTGCGGGGGCCTGCGGCTACCTCGGCGAAGGGGGCTCCGGCGAGTGACAGGGGCTCGGTGGAAGCGGGTTCGGTCTCCTTCGCGACACGTTCTTCCATAACGGGCCGCTGGGCCTGTCCGCGAAGACGACCGCCGCTGTGGCCATGGGCTTCAACCGGGAACCCGGGGGCACGTTGAACTCCATGACGACCGGGGGCAAGGCGTCCTTCTACCTCACCGACGCGATCGGCAGCGTGATCGGCCTGGCGGACGAGGACGGCAACAAGGTCGACAGCTACACCTACAGTCCCCGCGGCGTGCGCATCCTGGCCCAGGCCGCCGAACCGGTCGCCCAGCCCTGCCGCTTCGCCGGCAACTACCAGGGCCCCAGTGAGGATGACGCAGAGATGGCGACACTTTGGATAGTGGCCGGCATCGTCGGTGCAGTACTGGGAGGAGTCGGTGTGCTTCTCCTTCAGCGCAAAAAACGCTGAAGGACAGGGTGCGTCTCTGAGTTTCAGAGCTGAGAGCCTATATCGCGATCGCGGTATTCGTGATTTTCGCGATCGTGTGGAGAATCCGTAATAGGTGAATCGAGGAAAGGTTGCGGCCTCTTTCCGTCCCGCCGTTGCTGCGAGATGGGCAATCGGCCCTCTTGTTCACCGTCGGATTTATCGTGCTGGTAGGAGTCGCTATATTTTTCTTCAGCAAGGGGGTAGGTGAAGTGCCCGTGAATTCCTAGCACGATCGCGGTAGGTGCGACCTGGCCCGGGGGTACGCACACGCCGGCCGGCTACGTAACCGGGCCGGCAAGGCCTCCTTCCCGGCCCTCAGGATCGACAGGAAGGAATTTGATGTCTCGGATCGGATGGAGCCTGGAACAGCGTGCGGCAGTTAAGCGCTATATGGCAATTGCTGCATTCTTTGCCGTCATAGGAGTTGCCTTGGGGTTGATACTCGTAATTTCGGGCAATTCGAAAGGCTGGACTTTTTTGGGAATCGTCCTGCTTCCCTACGTGGGTGTTATTCTTTTCTTGAGATGGATGCGAAACGGGCAGCCGGGTGCGGAATAGAGGTGACATCTGCTGGTACTTCCTGACGTGGGGGGAGGTCTGGCGGTCCCGGCACGGCGAAGAAGGGGCAGTAAGTGGAGAAGTACTCGTCTCGGCTCAGCGTATTCTTGTTGGGGCTAGTTACTTCGGGCTGATTGCATGGCTGGTCATGTGGTCGGCGAGCGGCGAGCCTTACGGGGTGCGTCTAGTCTTCGGAATCATCCTGTTGCTCGCCCTGCTGGCGTACATGTTCTTCGGTGGCGTATGGGCGAACAAAGCAAAGCGGACTGGTTAGTAACTCCAGCCGTAGTTCGCGATCATGGGTGCTGGAGACGGCCAGGACGTAGCCGGTCCGGCGGTGTTCAAGGGCGGTCCGCAGGTGCCGGTTGTCGCCGTAGACCTCGTCGCCCGCGACCCGGCGAGCGGGGGTTCCCGCGTCCAGGGCCCGCTCAACCATGCGGGCGGCGAGTCGGGGCTTGGAGGCGACGGCCAGGTCGTCCGGGATGCCCGCGCTCCGGCAGCGGTCCGGGTCCTCGGTCCACGAGCGTGGCACGTACAGGGCTCGATCCCTGGCGCGACGTCCGACCGACCGCGCCTACGGGTGCGTGTCCGTGATCGCGATGACCTGGTCGAGGCGGTCCAGGGCGGCCTGCAGGTCGTCGACCTTGGCCTGGATGCGCTCGCGCTCGGCGCGCAGCATGGCTCGTTGCCCGGCGTCGGTGTGCCCGGCGTTCCAGCACGGCAGGAGTTCCGTGATCCTTCGACTGGTCAGGCCGGCGGCGAACATCTGCTGGAAGAAGCGGACCAGGGGGACGGCGTCCTTCCGGTAGAGCCGCTGGCCGGACGGGCTGCGCTCCGCGATGAGCAGCCCCTGCTCCTCGTAGTAGCGCACGGCGCGCACCGAGACGCCCGCACCCCGTGCCACCTCGCCGATGCGGATCAGCCGCTCGGCCGCCACCTCTGTGACGGGCATGGTGGTTCCTCTCATCCCGGCGCTGACGACCAGCACTTGCCTCTGACGTTGACGTCAGGTTTTAGCGTACCGGGCATGGACATCAACAACTCCGTCGCCCTTGTCACCGGAGCCAACCGCGGCCTGGGCCGCGCCTTCGCCCAGCGCCTGCTCGAACGGGGCGCCCGCAAGGTCTACGCGACGGCCCGCCGGCCCGAGACCGTGGACCTGCCCGGGGTCGAGGTGCTGCCCCTCGACATCGCCGATCCCGCATCCGTGAGGGCCGCCGCCGAGGCCGCCCGGGACGTCTCACTGCTCATCAACAACGCGGGGATCCAGACGGGGACCGACCTGGTGACCGGTTCGCTGGACGCGGTGCGGCACGAGCTGGAGACCAACGTGTTCGGCCACCTGGGAATGATCCGGGAGTTCGCGCCGGCGCTCGCCGGGAACGGCGGGGGCGCGATCGTCAACGTCCTCTCCGCCATGTCGTGGTTCGGGGGCCAGGGCGCCAATGCCTACCACCTGACCAAGGCCGCCGCCTGGGCCATGACCAACGGCGTCCGCCTGGAGCTCGCCGAGCAGGGCACGCTCGTGACAGCGGTGCACCTCGGCCTGGCCGACACCGACATGGCCGCGGGCTGGCCCGTGGCCAAGCTCGCGCCGTCCGACCTTGCCGACGCGGCGCTCGACGGTGTCGAGGCGGGTTCCGCCGAGGTCCTCGCCGACCAGTGGAGTCGGGACGTCAAGTCCCGTCTGCCGCTGGCGCCGGAAGAGTTCAACGCCGCGATGGACCGCGCCCTGGCGGCGCTGACGGCGACCTGAACCGCTGTCCCGCACCCCCGCTCACGGCCAGAGGAGTTCCCTCGTCCAGCTCTCCGGCCGGCGGCGGTACGTCAGGCGGACGTGACGGCGTCGGGGGTCGCCCTGGAAGAACTCGACCTCCTCCGGGCGCAGCCGGTACAGCGTCCAGGTCGGCGCCTCCGCCTCCGGGTCCCGTTCGGCCCGTTCCCAGGCCGCCCGCGACACCTTCGCCAGCTCCTCCACCGAGGCCAGCACCTCGCTCTGCCGACCGGTGAGCGCGGACGCCAGCGCCCCCGTCGACCGGGCGTGCAGGTCGGCCTGTGCCTCCGTGGCGGGGGCGGGCGTCACCGGGCCGCGCAGCCGGACCTGGCGGCCCAGCACCGGCCAGTAGAAGGTGAGCGCCGCATACGGGCGGGCGGCGAGGTGGTGGCCCTTGCGGCTGGTGGCGTGGGTGGCGAAGGCCCAGCCGTCCGCGTCGGCGCCGTGCAGCATGACGATCCGGGCGTCCGGGCGCCCCTGTTCGTCCGAGGTCGCCAGCGTCATCGTGTGCGGCTCGCGCTCGCCCGCCGCCACCGCCTCCGCGAACCAGGCGGTGAACAGAGGGAGAGGTTCGGCGGGGGCCGCCGCCGGGTCGAAGGGCGGCAGGTCGGTCACCTCCGGGTCCCACACCCGCAGTGACCTCAGGATGTCGTGCAGTTCCGTTCCCATGCCCCCATTGTCACGAAGCCGCCCGCCTGACTCCCCCGTGGCGGGCGGCTCGTGCCGTAGGTGTGCAGAGATCGAGGTCGGCGACGGCGACAACGCGTCCTGGGCCGCTGGACGACACCGGCGCGGAGCCGGCGGCGGGATTCGAACCCGCGTTACGCTCTTGACAGGAGAAGTAGCCGCTGCCTGCGCACCTGCACGTGGACGACGGTAGCGCCGGGCGGGCCGGACGTGCACCAGGTTTTCGGGTGGATCCCCGTCACCGCGGTCCCCGGCCCCCGATCCCCGCCGCCGGGTCAGTCCCGCCCCAGCACCACCGTCCCCGCCGAGCAGAACCAGCCGCCCGTCCCCGACGCCACCCCGAGCCGTGGCAGGCTTCCGTCCGGTCGGCGCACCTGCCGTGCGCCGCCCTCTCCGCGCAGTTGCCGTACTGCCTCCACCAGCAGGAACAGGCCCCGCATGCCCGGGTGTTGGGCCGACAGGCCACCGCCGTCGGTGTTCACCGGCAGTGCGCCGCCCTCCACCCGCAGCCGGCCCTTCTCGACGAAGGCGCCGCCCTCGCCCTTCGCGCAGAAGCCCAGGTCCTCAAGGGTCACGAGGGTCATGTAGGTGAAGGCGTCGTAGATCTCCGCGAAGTCCATCTCCGCGGGGCCCACTCCGGCCCGCCGGAAGGCCAGCCGGCCGCTCACCGCCGCCGGGGAGACCGTGAAGTCGTCCCACTCCGCCATTCCGGCGTGCGAGACGTGCTCGCCGGTGCCGAGGACCCACACCGCGGCCGTGCGGCAGTCCCGTACGTACTCCTCGGCCGCCAGCAGGACCGCCGCCCCGCCGTCGGACCGCAGACAGCAGTGCAGCTTGGTGAACGGGTCGGCGATCATCGGGCCGGACAGGACCTCGTCCACGGTGACCGGCTCCCGGAACATCGCCTCCGGGTTCAGCGCCGCGTTCGCCCGTGCCTGGACGGCGACCTCCGCCAGCTGCTCGATCGTCGTGCCGTACTCGATCATGTGGCGGCGGGCCGCCATCGCGTACTTGGCGATCAGCGTGTGGCCGTAGGGCACCTCGAACTGGAGGGGGCCGCGGGCGCCGAAGGACAGGTTCCCGGTGCGGCGGCCCGCCCTGATGTCGGCGCGGGCCGTCGAGCCGTAGACGACGAGGACCGCGTTCGCGTGCCCGGCGGCGATCGCGTCCGCCGCGTGCGCCGCCATGACCTCCCAGGTGGAGCCGCCCACGGAGGTGGAGTCGACCCAGGTGGGGCGCAGGCCCAGGTACTCGGCGACCTCGACGGGTGCGAGGGTGCCGGTGCCCGCCGAGGCGAAGCCGTCGACGAGCCCGCGCTCCAGACCGGAGTCGGCGAGGGCCCGGCGCGCCGCCTGGGCGTGCAGGGCGTAGGCGGTCGCGTCGTCCACGCGACCGCAGTCGGAGAGGGCCGCGCCGACGATCGCGACGCGACGGCCGGTCGGTCCCGCCATCATGAATCTGACGGTACATCAGATACGGGGCCTCGGCAGGTGTCGTAGCTCTGGGCATCGCGGCCGGACCGCCCTAACATGACGGGCCGTCAGTTCCGGAGGAGGTCCCCCATGGACGCCGGCTTCACCGCCGAGCAGCACGAGATCCGCCGTACCCTGCGCGAACTGCTGCACAGGCGCTGCGGATCGGCGGCGGAGGTGCGGGCCGCCGTCGACAGCCCCACCGGTCACGACCCGCAACTCTGGGCCGCCCTGGCCGGCGGCCTCGGACTGCCCGGACTGGCCCTGCCCGAGGCGTACGGCGGGGTCGGCTGCTCCGTCACCGAACTCGCCCTGGCCGGCGAGGAGACGGGCCGGTTCCTCGCCCCCTCGCCGCTGCTCGCCACCGCCGCCCTCGCCGCACCGCTGCTGCTCGCGCTCGGCACCGAGGCGCAGCGGGCCGAACTGCTGCCCCGGATCGCCTCCGGCGCGCTGACCGCCGCCCTCGCCGTACCCGGCACGCGGCTCGCCACCGTCCTCGCGCTGACCGGCCCCAACACCGGCGACTGGGCCGGCGGCGGACGGGCCGGCGGTGTCCAGGCCAGGCGCGCGGGCGACGGCTGGCGGCTGTACGGGCAGGTCGACCAGGTGCTCGACGGGCACAGCGCGGACCTGCTGCTGGTCGCCGCCCACGCCGGCGGCTTCGCCCGTTCGCGCACCCTGCTCTTCCTCGTGCCCGGGGACGCACCCGGACTTGTCCGGGTGCGGCAGACCGCGCTGGACGCGACCCGCCCGCAGGCGCGGCTGCAACTGCGGGACGTGTCCGCCCGGTTGCTGGGCGACGAGGACGGCGACCAGGTCCCCCACGCGCTCGCCCGGACCGGCGACGGGGTCGCCGCCCTGCTGGCCTGCGAGGCCGTCGGGGCCGCCGACCGGGTGCTGGAGGGGACCGTCGGGCACGCCCGGCAACGCGAGCAGTTCGGGCGGGCCATCGGCTCCTTCCAGGCCGTGAAGCACCGGCTGGCCGACGTGTACGTGCAGGTGCAGGCCGCGCGCTCGGCGGCCTACTACGCGGCCTGGGCCGCCCCGGGCGGCGAGCGGGTCGGCGCCCTCGCCCTCGCGCAGGCCCTGGAGGCGCTGCGGACCGCCGCCGCCGAGGGCATCCAGCTGCACGGCGGGATCGGCTTCACCTGGGAGCACGAGGCCCATCTGTACTTCAAGCGCGCCGGCGGAGACGAACTGCTGTTCGGGCCGGTGCATCGGCTGCGGGAGCGGGCCGCCGCCGGAGCCCGACTGTTCGAGACCCCGGAGGTGAGCGTCTGATGGCTGTCGGCGTGCGTGTGGTGCAGAAGGTGTCCTCCACCCGCGGCTTCGCCCGGGTGGCCCCGTACGTCATCCCGGCGCTCGACCGCGCCGTCCACCGGCTCACCCGCGGGAAAGTGCTGCTCAGCGCGCAGATGCTGCCGGGGATCGTGCTGACCTCGACGGGTGCGCGCAGCGGGCTGCTCCGGCGGGCGCCGCTCGCCTGCATGCCCGAGGACGGCGGGCGGAGCTGGATTCTCGTCGGATCCAACTTCGGCCGGCCCGGGCACCCCGCCTGGACGCACAACCTCCTCGCCCGTCCCGACGCGGAGATCAGCTGGAAGGGCGCGGACCTGCCGGTCACCGCCCGGCTGCTGGAGGGTGAGGAGCGGGCGGCCGCCTGGCGGGAGGTGCTGCGGTTCTGGCCGCCGTACGCCACGTACCAGGCGCGGGTGGAGCGCGAGATACGGCTGTTCAGACTGGTCCGCCGCTGAACCGGCCGGGAGGAAGCCGGTCGCGCCACCCGGCGTCGACTCGGTCCGGATGTGCGGCAGGCGGTGGCTCACCGGAGTGAACCACCGCCTGGCAGACAGGACTTCGGGACTGGAAAAAGGGCCGGACCGGCTATTTCGTCGGCTTCTTGCCGGTCACGCCCAGAAACACCAACAAGGCCAGGTTGGGCTTGAGTTCGGCCTGCTTGACGCCCCAGGTCGAGAAGCCCTTCTGGTGCGAGGCGACCGCCGCGAGCATCGCGACCAGCGCTCCCGCGACCGCTCCCGGGTTCACGTCCTTGTCGACCTTGCCCTTGGACTGGAGTTCGGCGACGGAGTCCGCGAGGGAGTTGTTCACCGAGTTCAGGATCTTCATGCGGATCTTGTAGAACCGCTTGTCGCCCTCGGCCGCGCCGAGGTCGACGACCCGGAGGATCGCCTCGTTGCGGCGCCAGAACTCCAGGAAGCCGTCCACGAGTTCCTGGGCGGTCTGCCAGCCGGCCTTGCCGACCCACGACCTGCCCGCGAGCAGCTCGGTCAACTCGGCGCCCTCGGTGGCCATTTGCTCGGCGATTTCCAGGACGGCGCCTTCGACGTCCGGGAAGTACTGGTAGAAGGTGGCGGGCGAAGTGCCCGCCTTCCGGGCGACATCGATGACTTTGACGTCCCGGTATGGGGAAGAGCTGAGCATCTCGCTGAGGCAGTCGAGCAGCTTCTGCCGGGTCGCCTGCCCACGCCGACCGGCCACGCGGCCGTCGACGGTACGCACTTGTCCTGTCATGACGTCAGCTTACCGAGGGGTGAGGGGAGCGCGATTCGGCCGACTGCAAATGGGGTGCGGGGGCGTGCGGAGGGTGGTGCGCCTGGTCTGCGAGGTGCGCGAGACGCCGTTACGTTGTCGGCATGGCCGAAAACAGGGCATCCGCGTACGGAGAGGGCGTCCCCTGCTGGATCGACGCCCAGCTTCCCGACCCGGCGGCGGGCAGGCGGTTCTACGGTGAGCTCTTCGGGTGGACCTTCGAGGAGCGGGCGGAGCTGCCGGGCTCGCCCGTGTGGGCGCTGCGGGACGGCGAGCCGGTCGGCGCGCTCGCCCGCAAGGCGGACGGCCGGATGCCCACCGTCTGGACGGTGTACTTCGCCACCCCGGACGCCCGGGGGCTGGCCCGGCGGATCGCCGCGGCCGGCGGGCAGGTCGTCACGGCGCCCGTGCCGGCCGGCGACCTGGGCGCGGCCGGTCTGGCCGCCGACCCCGAGGGAGCCGTCTTCGGCATCTGGCAGCCCGGCCGCCACCCCGGTTTCGGCGCGCGGCACGAGCCGGGCACCTTCGCCTGGGCCGAGCTGTACGCGCGGGACACCGAGGCCGCCAACGCCTTCTACGGCGAGCTCTTCCACGAGGCCCTGTTCGGGCCGGACGCCGAGCCCGACTTCGGCCGCGCGTCCGTCGCCGAGGTGTTCCCGGCGGAGATGCCGCCGCACTTCCTCGTCCATTTCCGGGTCGAGGACTGCGAGGCCGCGCTCGCGACGGCTCAGCGGCTCGGCGGGCGGGTCCAGGTGCCCCCCTTCGAGGCCACGTACGGAAGAGTGGCCGTGATCTCGGACAATCAGGGGGCGTCGTTCGCCGTTCTCCAGCGCTGAACGACGGACTTATGTCCGCAGATACGGCGAGACACCCCGATTTTTCCCCGAGTTCGCAACCAGTGCCCCGGGCAGGAAGAATCGGGGTGCGTGCCGCCAGGGCGGTTCGGTGGTGAGACGCTGCACGGGGCCGCGTACATATGTGGGTGGCGCGGCTCGTACGGGGAGGTGGCAGGCAAGTGGTGGATCAGCTGACGCAGCACGATCCGCGGCGGATCGGGCCGTTCGAGGTGCTGGGACGGCTGGGTGCCGGCGGCATGGGGCTGGTCTATCTCGCGCGCTCGGCGTCCGGCCGGCGCGTGGCGATCAAGACGGTCAGGACGGAACTCGCCGAGGATCAGCTCTTCCGCGTCCGCTTCACGCGGGAGGTCGAGGCCGCCCGCGCGGTCTCCGGCTTCTACACGGCGGCCGTGGTCGACGCCGACCCCCGCGCGGCGGTGCCGTGGCTGGCGACCGCCTACGTGCCCGCGCCCTCCCTCGAGGAGATAGTGAACGAGTGCGGGCCGATGCCCGCCCAGGCGGTGCGCTGGCTGGCCGCCGGCGTCGCCGAGGCGCTCCAGTCGATCCACGGCGCCGGACTCGTCCACCGCGACCTGAAGCCCTCCAACGTGCTGGTGGTCGAGGACGGGCCGCGGGTCATCGACTTCGGCATCGCCTCCGGTGTTTCGAACACGCGTTTGACGATGACGAACGTCGCCGTCGGCACGCCCGCCTACATGTCCCCGGAGCAGGCGAAGGACTCCCGCAGCGTCACCGGCGCCAGCGACGTCTTCTCCCTCGGCTCCATGCTCGTGTTCGCCGCCACCGGCCACGCCCCCTTCCACGGCGCCAACCCCGTCGAGACGGTGTTCATGCTGCTGCGCGAGGGCCCCGACCTGGAGGGCCTGCCCGACGAGCTGCGCCCGCTGATCGAGTCCTGCATGCAGATGGAGGCGAAGAAGCGCCCCAACCCGGCCGACCTCCAGGCCCAGCTGGCCCCGCACCTCTTCGGCTCCGGCTCCGACGACAGCGGTACGGCGTCCGCGTGGCTGCCCGAGCGGGCGGTCACCCTGATAGAGACCCGGCGCGGCGGCCGGCCCGCGCTCCAGCCGGCCCAGGGCGGCCGAGGCGGCGGCCGGGTCGCCCCCGTACCGCCCCCGCCCTCGCGTGACCCCGTCATCCCCGCGCCCGTGCCCGTGGGAGCGCCCGACACCGGCCCCGTGCGGCTGGCCGGCGGCCAGGTGCCGATCGGGCCCGGACCGCGCGTCGCCGACGCCCGCGCCGCCGCCGTGAAGGCACCCCCGCCGGAGGCCGGCCTGGCCGCCTCCTGGTCCAGACCCCGCCCCGGCGTCAACGGCACGGACGGCGCCGTGGGGCCCGCCGTACCGGCGCCCCCGCCCGTACCCCCGGAGACCGCGGCCGGCTGGCGCCCGTGGCGGTTCCGGATGTCGAACGACGTGTGGGGCACCCCCTCGGTCGCCGGAGACCTCGTCTACGTCACCTCCTTCGAGGTGCACGCCCTCGACGTGGGCACCGGCCGCCGCCGCTTCAAGACGCGGGACGTGGCCTGGTCGATGGCGGTCGCGGACGGCCGTGTCCACGCCTCCGACGGGCCCACCCTGTTCGCCCTGGAGGCCCGCGAGGGCGGCGACCTGTGGCGGCTGTCGACGGACGCCTGGGTGTACTCGCTGAAGGCGGACCGCGGCACCGTGGTCACCGGGACCCGCGGCGGCGGCGTACAGGCGTGGGAGGCGTCCAGCGGCCAGAAACTGTGGGAGCTGACCGGCGTCCAGACCGACTTCGAGTCCCCGGAGGCCGGACCGGCCCTGCACGACGGCACGGTCTACGTGTGGCAGGACGCCCGGCTGCGCGCCCTGGACGCCCGTTCGGGTGAGGAGCGCTGGTCGTACCCGATCGGCGACGCGGCCTCCTGCGGCGGGGTGCCGGTGCGGGTGGCGCCCGCACCCGACGGCTACGTCTACGTCTCCGCCGGCACCCGCGTGCTGGCCGTCGACGTGGCGAGCGGCCACGTCCGCTGGCACTTCGAGGCCCCGGCCGCCTTCCTGTGCGCTCCGGCCTACGTCCCCGGCCCCGCGGTCACCGGTGGCGGTGTCTACCTCGCCGACTACCTCGGCACGGTCTACGCACTGGACGCCACCGACGGCCGCGACCGCTGGCGCATCGCCACCGAGGCCCGGGCGTCGGCCGACCCCGTCCTGGTGGCGGCGGGCCACGTGCACGTGGGCAGCGGAAAGGGCCTGTACACGCTGGACGCCGTCACCGGCACGCCCAAGTGGCGCTTCCAGGCCGGCGGCGACATCGTCGGCGCCCCCGTGGTGGCCGAGGGCCGTATCCACTTCGGCTCCACGGACCACCTGCTGTACACGCTGAAGGCCGACGACGGACGCCTCAGGTGGAAACTGGCGACCGGCGGTGAGATCACCGGCTCCCCGGTCGTCAAGGACGGCGTGGTGTACGCGTGCAGCAAGGACCGCTGCGTGTACGCCCTGGACGCCGAGAAGGGCACGGGCACGGCACGGACCGCCTGACCGCGAACGCGGCACCGGGCGGTCCGCCCCCGCCCACGGCGGAAGTCTTCCTAGTGCCGTGACCGGAAAGGTTCACCGGCTCGCGACGCCCGGCACGGCACCTCGCCGCGTTGTCGCATCACCCGAGTACATCCAGTACGCGGGCGATGCTCCGCCTTGCGATGCACCGCACCGGACGCCGCGAGCTTCCCGGCA